>JAEXEM010000439.1 GCA_023401045.1 Actinomycetes bacterium | reverse complement strand
GGCCCGCACCCCGCCCCACCCGCACACCCCCCGACATGCGAGACGAGGACCGATCCGTGAAGGCACTCGCAGCCCGCAGGCACGACCGGCGTGCACCGGTCGTGCTGCTCCTGCTGGCGCTGCTGCTCACCGGCGCGCTGTACGCCGTCCTGTCCCCCACGTCCGCCGACGCCTCCGCGGCCTCGGCGGACCAGGTGGAGACCGGTGAGAAGCTGTTCCAGGCCAACTGCGCGACCTGCCACGGGCCGGACGCGACTGGCACCGACGCCGTCCCCTCGCTCGTGGGCGTGGGCGCCGCGGCCGTCGACTTCCAGGTCGGCACCGGCCGCATGCCCATGCAGATGAACGGCCCCCAGGCGCTGGCCAAGCCGGTCCAGTTCGACGACGAGCAGATCGCCGCCCTCGCGGCCTTCGTCGCGTCGCTCGGCCCCGGCCCGGCCGTCCCCACCGAGGAGCAGGTCGACCCCGCGCTCGGCGACGCCGCCAACGGCATGGCGCTGTTCCGCACGAACTGCGCGATGTGCCACAACGCGGTCGGCGCCGGCGGTGCCCTCTCGCAGGGCAAGTACGCCCCGAACCTGTGGGAGACCACTCCCACCCACCTCTACGAGGCGATGGCGACGGGCCCGCAGTCGATGCCCGTCTTCAACGACGCCAACCTCACGCCGGACGAGAAGCGCGACGTCATCGCGTACCTCGCCCTTCAGGGTGAGGACTCGCCCGGTGGTCTCGACCTCGGCAGCCTCGGCCCCGTGAGCGAGGGCCTGTGGGCGTGGATCGTCGGCATGGGGCTCCTCATCGGCCTCTCTGTCTGGATCGGAGCGCGGTCCTCGTGAGCATCACCCCCCGTACCGACGGTCACGACGACCGTCAGCCCGACGAGACGCTCGGCTCGGACGTCGCGCTGCGCCAGGGCGAGGACTCGCCCGAGCGCTTCCCCAACCCGGGGATCGGCCCGCACCGCCCGCGGCGCTCCGACGTCGACCCGGCGGCCGCCAAGCGCGCCGAGCGCCAGACGGTCGCGCTCTTCACGATCTCCGTCCTCGGGACGATCGGGTTCATCGTCGCCTACTTCGCCCTGCCGCTCGACGGCTCGGTGACGCAGCTGCGGCTGTCGAACCTCGGCCTCGGCCTCGGCCTCGCGCTCTCGCTGCTCGGCATCGGGCTCGCGGCCGTCCACTGGGCCAAGTCGCTCATGAACGACCACGAGCGCTCCGAGGACAGGCACGCCCAGCGCAGCTCGGACGAGACCCGCGCCGCCGCGGTCGCCGAGCTCCAGGCCGGCGCGAAGGACTCGAACATCGGACGTCGCGGCGTGCTCAAGGGTGCGCTCGTCTCCTCGCTCGCGCTGTTCCCGCTGACGATCGCACTGCCGCTCGTCGGCGAGGTCGGCGAGGACTGGAACGTGTCCAAGTTCAAGCGCACACTGTGGGCGAAGAACAAGCGCCTGGCGATCGACCCGACCGGCCGTCCGATCAAGGCGGCGGACGTCACCGTCGGATCGGTCTTCCACGTCATCCCCGAGGGGCTCGAGGAGTCCGAGGCACCGCTCGACGAGAAGGCCAAGGCCGTCGTCCTGCTCGTCCGGCTCGACCCCCGGGACATCAAGTCGGAGCAGGGCGAGGGCTGGTCGTACGACGGCATCGTCGCCTACTCGAAGATCTGCACCCACGTGGGATGCCCGGTGGCCCTCTACGAGCAGCAGACGCACCACCTGCTCTGCCCCTGCCACCAGAGCACGTTCGACGTCGCCGACAGCGCGAAGGTCGTGTTCGGTCCTGCCAAGCGGCCGCTTCCCCAGCTGCCGATCACCGTCGACGACGAGGGCTACCTGGTCGCCCAGAGCGACTTCCAGGAGCCCATCGGCCCGAGCTTCTGGGAGCGGCTGCGATGAGCACCACCAGCGCACCGACCGCGCCGACCCGCGGCGCCAAGGCTGCCGCGGCGACCGCGGACTACCTCGACCAGCGCACCGGCATCGGGACGGCGGTCAAGGGCTTCGCGCGCAAGATCTTCCCCGACCACTGGTCGTTCCTCCTGGGCGAGATCGCGCTGTACAGCTTCGTCACGCTCGTCCTCTCGGGCCTGTTCCTCACGATGTTCTTCGTGCCGAGCATGACCGAGATCCACTACGAGGGCCCGTGGGAGGCGATGCACGGCGTCCAGATGTCCGAGGCCTTCGCCTCGACGCTGCGACTGTCGTTCGAGGTCCGCGGCGGTCTGCTCATGCGGCAGATCCACCACTGGGCGGCCCTCATCTTCATGGCGGCGATCGTCACGCACATGATGCGTGTCTTCTTCACCGGCGCCTTCCGCAAGCCGCGCGAGCTCAACTGGGTCGTCGGCTTCGTGCTGCTCATCCTCGGCCTCGCCGCCGGCTTCACCGGGTACTCGCTGCCGGACGACGTGCTCTCGGGCAACGGCCTGCGCATCACCGATGGTGTCGTCCGTGCGATCCCCATCGTCGGCAGCTACCTGTCGTACTTCATCTTCGGCGGGGAGTTCCCCGGCCACGACATCATCCCGAGGCTCTTCACGCTCCACATCCTCGTGGTGCCGGGTCTCATCCTCGCGCTCGTCGGCCTCCACCTGTTCTTCGTCGTGCTGCACAAGCACACGCAGTACCCGGGCTCCGGCCGCTCGAACGCGAACGTCGTCGGCTTCCCGCTCTTCCCGGTGTACGTCGCGAAGGCCGGCGGGTTCTTCTTCGTGGTCTTCGGGGTCATCGCGCTCATGGGTGCGACGCTCTCGATCAACCCGGTGTGGAACTACGGCCCGTACGACCCGTCACCGGTGTCCGCGGGTGCCCAGCCGGACTGGTACATGCTCTTCCTCGAGGGCTCGCTCCGCCTCATGCCGGGGCAGACCGAGTACGTGCTCTTCGGGCCCGACGGCTGGACGCTGTCGCTCAACGTCATCATCCCGGCGATGGTCGTGCCCGGCGTGCTCTTCACGCTGCTCGCGCTCTACCCCTTCATCGAGGGCTGGGCGACCGGCGACAAGCGTGAGCACCACGTGCTCGACCGGCCGCGCAACCGCCCCTTCCGCACGGCGTTCGGGGTCTCGCTGCTCACGGCGTTCCTCATCCTCGTGCTCGCCGGGTCGAACGACCTCATCGCGACGCACTTCCACCTGTCGATCAACGACATCACGTGGGTCTTCCGGTTCCTGCTCTTCCTCGGACCGTGGGCGGCTTTCATCATCACGAAGCGCATCTGCCTGGGTCTGCAGCGCAAGGACCGCGAGATCGTGCTCCACGGGCACGAGACCGGCCAGATCGTGCGCTTCGCGTCCGGCGAGTACATCGAGGTGCACAAGCCCCTCGACGCCCACGAGCGGTGGCTGCGGGTGCAGCACGACGCGATCCGACCCATCGAGATCGAGCCGGCGGAGGACTCCCGCGGTGTGCGCCGCAAGGGCTACCGCGCGGACAAGCTGCGCCAGCGTGTCTCGCGGATGTTCTACGAGGACCGCGTCGAGCCGGTGACGCCGGCGGAGCTGGCCGCCGCCCACTCGCACGGTGAGCACGACGAGCTCGGCTCCGACCAGGAGAAGGCCCCGGCCGAGCTCCTGGCCGAGGCTGCGCCCACCGGCGGCGGCAGCCGCCTGGTCCTTCCGCAGGACGAGACCGACCACGACGCGCGGAACAGGTGATCCTGGACCAGAGTTGTCGTGACTGACGCCGTTCGCGGTGTCCGGCGGGTCGCGCCGGGCACCGCGAACGTCGTTATCCGGGCGGATCGCAGGGGGACCCTGCACCGCCACCCGACGCAGGAGAGGTACGAGATGGCTGACTACACGCTTCCGGATCTGCCGTACGACTACGCGGCGCTCGAGCCGCACATCTCCGGCAGGATCATGGAGCTGCACCACGACAAGCACCACGCGGCCTACGTGGCCGGTGCGAACACCGCGCTCGAGAAGCTCGCGGCGGCTCGTGAGGCGGGTGACTTCGCCGCGGTGAACCTGCACGAGAAGAACCTCGCGTTCAACCTCGGCGGGCACGTCAACCACTCCGTGTTCTGGGAGAACCTCTCCCCCGACGGCGGCGACAAGCCGACGGGTGAGCTCGCCGCGGCGATCGACGAGTTCTTCGGATCCTTCGACGCCTTCCAGAAGCACTTCGCCGCCAACGCGGTCGGCATCCAGGGCTCCGGCTGGTCGATCCTCGGCTGGGACTCCGTGGGTCAGAAGCTCGCGATCTTCCAGCTCTACGACCAGCAGAGCAACTTCCCGCTCGGCCTCACCCCCATCGTCGTGCTCGACATGTGGGAGCACGCCTTCTACCTCGACTACGTCAACGTCAAGGCGGACTACGTCAAGGCGTGGTGGAACATCGTCAACTGGGCCGACGCGGACCAGCGCTTCGCACGCGCCCGCGCCCAGACGGCGGGGCTCATCGTCCCGTCGCTCTGAGCGACAGCCTCTCGCGCACGACGGCCGCGCCCCCCTCGGGGGCGCGGCCGTCGCCGTCTCTCAGGACGGCCACGCCCCGGTGGCGACGGCCACGCTCCGCTGGCCCCGGGAGCCCTGCCGACGCTTGCCGGCTCCGTCGCCGCACCTTAGCGTCACCGGGTGATCACCCTCGGGACCGAGCGTCTGCGGCTGCGCCCCATGCGCCACGACGACCTCGACGACATGGCCGCCCTCCTGGGCGACCCCGAGGTCATGGCGTACTACCCGCGCCCGAAGGACCGCGACGAGGCACGGGCGTGGATCAGCTGGACCCTCGACTCCTACGCCAGGCACGGCCACGGCCTGTGGGTCGTCGAGTCACGCGCCACCGGGGAGTTCTACGGCGACTGCGGTCTCACCGTGCAGGACGTCGACGGTGTCGACGAGCTCGAGGTCGGGTACCACGTGCACACACGCCTGCAGGGACGTGGCATCGCCACCGAGGCGGCTCGTGCGTCGCTGGGGTTCGCCGCCGGTCACCTCGGCGCGGGACGTGTCGTCGCGATCATCCACCCGGACAACCTCGCCTCGCAGCGGGTCGCGGAGAAGGTCGGTCTGCCACGCGAGAAGGTCGTCGTGCGACCCGACGGAACGCCGGTCGTCGTCCACGCCGGCGCGCCCGGCTGAACCCGCGGACGAACGCCGACGGCCCACCACGAGGAGTCGTGGCGGGCCGTCGGACGCGAGCGCGGCGTCAGTGGGCGTGCTGCCCGCGGGAGAACTCGAAGAGCCAGCCGACGAGGCCGACGACACCGAGGATGACCGCCGGCACCATGAGCCACCATCCGACCGCCATCGCGAGGAACGCGATCGAGGCGGCGGCGGCGACGACGAGCGGCCACCAGCTCCACGGGCTGAAGGTGCCCTGGTTGCCGGCGCCCTGCTCGATCTCGCCGTAGGCGTCGTCCTCGGGCCGCGGGTCGATGCGCCGGGCGAGGAGGGCGAAGTAGCCACCCACCATGCCGACCAGACCACCGACGAAGGGGATGCCGACGGTCCCGACGGCCTCTCCCCCGCTCCACAGGCCGTAGATGAGGCCGACGGGGATGAAGAAGACGATCCCGTAGAGGAACAGCTTCGCCTCGATCTTCATCGCTCGTCCTCCGTCCGGTCCTCACGGTCACGCGGCGCGTCCTCGACGATCGTCGCGGACGACTGCTCCTGCCGGCCGCCGCCCTCGGCGACCCGTCGGTTGGCCTGGCTCACCTCGCCGGTGCGCTCGGCCTCCCAGTCGAGCGGACCCGGGTCCGGCTCGACGTAGTCCATCGCGGCGACCTCCGGGTGGTGAAGGTCGAACGCGGGGCGCTCCGAGCGGATGCGCGGCAGCGAGGTGAAGTTGTGGCGCGGCGGGGGGCAGCTCGTCGCCCACTCGAGGGAGCCGCCGTAGCCCCACGGGTCGTCCACGGTGACCTTGGGCGCGTTGCGCCACGTCGTGTAGACGTTCCAGAAGAACGGCAGCGTCGAGGCGGCGAGGATGACCGAGCCGACCGTCGAGAGCTGGTTCATCCACGTGAAGCCGTCGGCCGGCGAGTAGTCGGCGTAGCGGCGCGGCATGCCGACGACGCCCAGCCAGTGCTGCACGAGGAACGTCATGTGGAAGCCGACGAAGAGCGTCCAGAAGTGGATCTTGCCGAGGCGCTCGTCGAGCATCTTCCCGGTGAACTTCGGCCACCAGAAGTAGAAGCCGGCGAACATCGCGAACACGACCGTGCCGAAGACGACGTAGTGGAAGTGCGCCACGACGAAGTACGTGTCGGACAGGTGGAAGTCCAGCGCGGGGCTCGACAGGATGATGCCCGTCAGACCACCGAAGAGGAACGTCACGAGGAACCCGATGCTCCACAGCATCGGCGTCTCGAACGTCAGCTTCCCGCGCCACATCGTGCCGATCCAGTTGAAGTACTTCACACCGGTCGGGACGGCGATGAGCATCGTCATGAACGAGAAGAACGGCAGCAGGACCGCACCGGTGACGTACATGTGGTGCGCCCACACGGTCACCGACAGCGCGGCGATGGCGACCGTCGCGTACACGAGGCCCTTGTAGCCGAAGACGGGCTTGCGGCTGAAGACCGGGAGGATCTCGGTGACGATGCCGAAGAACGGCAGCGCGATGATGTAGACCTCGGGGTGGCCGAAGAACCAGAAGAGGTGCTGCCACAGCAGCGCCCCGCCGTTCTCCGGGTTGAACACCTGCGAGCCGAGCACGCGGTCCGAGCCGAGCGCGAAGAGCGCGGCGGCCAGCGGCGGGAACGCCATGAGGACGAGCAGCGACGTCACGAGGGTGTTCCACGTGAAGATCGGCATCCGGAACATCGTCATGCCGGGCGCGCGCATCGTCACGATCGTCGTGATGAAGTTGACGGCGCCGAGGATGGTGCCGAACCCACCGAGCGCGAGGCCGAAGACCCAGAGGTCACCGCCGACGCCGGGCGAGTACATCTCGTTCGACAGGGGCGCGTAGGCGAACCACCCGAACGACGCCGCACCCTGCGGGGTGAGGAAGCCGGCGGCGGCGATGAGGCCGCCGAACAGGTAGAGCCAGTACGCGAACATGTTGAGCCGCGGGAACGCGACGTCCGGCGCGCCGATCTGCAGCGGCATGATGATGTTGGCGAAGCCCGCGAACAACGGCGTCGCGAACAGCAGCAGCATGATCGTGCCGTGCATGGTGAACGCCTGGTTGTACTGCTCCTTGGACTGGAACAGGTCCATGCCCGGCGCGAAGAGCTCGGCGCGGATGAGCAGGGCGAGGATCCCGCCGATCGCGAACCACACGAACGACGTGATGAGGTACATGTACCCGATCGTCTTGTGGTCGGTCGAGGTGATCCACTTGACGATCGTGCGGCCCAGGCTCTGGCGCTGGGGTGCGAGGCCGGGGACGACCTCGGTCTGCGCTGCCATCAGTGCTCGCCCTCCGCCACGTCGTCCACTCGCTGCTGCCGGCTGTACTCCAGGCCCAGGGCGCCGGTCTGCCCCTGCTCACGCAGTGCGTCCATCTGCGCGTCGTACTCCTCCTGGGAGACGACCGCGACGTTGAACAGCATCGAGGAGTGCTCCTCGCCGCAGAGCTCCGCGCACTTGCCGCGGTAGACGCCCTCACGGGTCGGGGTCACCTGGAAGGTGTTCGTGTGCCCCGGGATCATGTCCATCTTGTAGAGGAAGTCCGGGATCCAGAACGAGTGGATGACGTCGCGGGAGTCGAGCGTGAACTCGACGCTCCGGTCGACCGGGAGGTAGAGCGTCACCTGCTCGTCGAGGGTCGCCGGGTCACCACCGATGTCCCAGGCCTGCTGGCCGGTCTCGTAGACGTCCTCGTCCAGGTAGTTGAAGTCCCAGCTCCACTGCTTGCCGATGGCCTGGATGCGGACGTCCGGCTCGGCGGACGTGTCCTGCAGCGCCATGGTGTCGCGGTTCGTGTAGTAGAACAGCACGCCGACCATGACCACGGGGATGAGCGTGTACATGATCTCGAGCGGCACGTGGTAGCGCAGCTGCACCGGCAGCACGTCGTCGTTCTTGCGCTTGCGGTACACGGCGACGCACCAGAGGATCAGGCCCCACGTGATGGCGCCGACGGCGAGGGCCGCGATCCACGACCCGACCCACAGCGAGACGACACGACCGGTGTGGTTCGTGACCTCCTGGGCGGAGTCGCCGGGCAACCAGCCACGCTGGACCGACTCGGAGCAGCCGCTGAGCACGAGCACGGCGGCCGCGGCAAGCACGGCGCCGATCGCGCGCCGGGAGCGGCGGGGAGAAACCGGGTGCACGGGGGACCTTCCACTCACTCCCACCGGTCCGCTGCGTCCTGTCTGGTCGCGCCGCCGGATGGGACCTTCGTCCTCGACCCGTGCAGCCTAGCGTGCCGTGGCCGCGCTCACGTGCCACGGCGCACGTTTGGCGACGAGGTGTCAGCACCGTCACACCGCCCCCGACCGCTGGTGAGCGCACCGGGGACCGTCGGCCCGGTACGCACCGCGCCGCCGGTGCGCAGACGGCGCGGGGGCTACCGTGCCCGCATGGTCCCCGCTCCCCCGCCGCCCGTCCCGACGACGCCCGGCGCGCGGGTCGTGCTCGACGCCTCCGGGCGCTCGCCGCTGTCCGCACGCACCCGCGCGGCCTTCCTCGAGGCGCTCGACCAGGGCTGGGCGGACCCGCGTCGCCTCTTCACCGAGGGCCGGCGCGCCCGGCACCTGCTCGACGGCGCCCGCGAGGCCCTCGCCGCCGGTCTCGGCGCGCACCCGCAGGAGGTCGACCTCGTCGCGTCGCACACGCTCGCGCTGCACTCCACGGTCCGGGCGGTGGCCCGTGGACGTCGCCGGGTCGGTACCGACGTCGTCGTGCCCGCGGTCGAGCGGGCCGCGCTGCAGCACGCCGCACGCTTCGTCACCGGCGGCGACGGGGTGCGGACGGTCGGGGTCGACAGGCTCGGCCGGGTCGACCCCGACGAGCTCGTCGCACGGTCCGACGGTGCCGCGCTGGCCCTGCTCCAGCACGCCAACGGCGAGGTCGGGACGCTGCAGCCGGTGCACGAGGTGCACGAGGCGCTGCGGGGGACCGGTGTCCCGCTCGTCGTCGACGTCGGTGCGGCGGCGGGTCACGTCGAGGTCGGCGCGGGCGACGTGCTCGTGGCGGACGCGGGCGACTGGGGCGGTCCCCCGCTCGGCGTCGTCGTCACACGGCGCGGCGTGCGGCGCAGCCCGGACTGGCCGGAGGACGACGACCGGTGGTCCCCCGGCGG
>JAEXEM010000166.1 GCA_023401045.1 Actinomycetes bacterium | reverse complement strand
CGCCCGGCCACTGCCGTCGGAACGTCCTGCCCGGGCGAGGGGCGGGTGCCGGGCCGGGGTCCGTCTCGGCCGGCGGGTCGGTGCTCACCCGTCCAGCGTCTCCCGCCGCGATCCGTACCGCCGCAGCGGGCCACCCGTCCGGCGCAGCGCGCGCGACCGCGGGACCGGCACGGCCGGCTCCGCGTGGTGCACGGCGCTCCCGTCCGGAGACCCCAGGCTGTGACCGGGCCCGGCCGGACCGCGGGCGACGACCCGTCAGGGCACCGCCGGCAGCGCCTTGACGACGCGTGCCGGGTTGCCGGCGACGACGACGTCGGGCGGCACGTCCTTCGTCACGACGGACCCGGCCCCGACGACCGACCGGGCGCCGATCGTCACGCCGGGGCACACGACGACGTTGCCGCCGAGCCAGACCCCGTCCTCGATGGTCACCGGGTCGACCCGCTCCCAGCCCTGCGGGCGCAGCACCGGGTCGAGGGCGTGCGTCGGGGTGTAGATGCGTGCGCTCGGGCCGATGAGCACGTCGGCACCGATGCGGATCTCCCCGCCGCCGAGGGCGAGGAAGTCGGCGTTGATGAAGGTGCGGTCCCCGACGTGCATCCGGTGGCCGTAGTCGAGGTACATCGGCGGCCGGAAGTCGACGCCCTCCCCGACGCTGCCGAGCAGCTCGACGAACATCGCGTGGGCGGCGGCACGGTCCTCGTCGTAGAGGGCGGTGATGCGGCGGCAGGTGCGCTGGGTCGCCGTCGTGAGGTCGGCCAGCTCGGGGCCGTGACGGTAGCGGTACCAGTCGCCCGCGACCATCTTGTCGTACTCGCTGCGGGCGTCCGCGAGCGCGGTCGCGAGGTCGAGCTCCATGGGGTCCCTCCGGTGGTGCGGCGCCCGTGAGTCTGTCATCCCGGACCGCCCGGGCCGTGCCCGATGGTCCCGGCGCGGGCCGCCCCGCACACCGCCTGTCAATCGGACCCTTGACGCAGACCGCCCAGCCCGACACCATTCGGACAACCACTTCTACATCGATGTAGAAGGCCGCCGGACGTCCGGCCCGCCAGGCCCGACGCCTCGACCGCCGCTGCCTCGGTGCGGAGGACGTCGGGCCGTGACGGCCCGGCTGGTGCACGTCGTGGGCGCCGCCGGTGCCCGCGTCCTTCCGGAGGGGGAGCAGCGTCGGCCCGGCCACGAGGTGGTGGACGGGTGGCTGCGTCGCCGTTCCGGCGAACGAGGAGGAATCGATGACGATGACTCGTCAGGGGGCTCGCAGCCCCGGAGCAGGGCACCGCGCGGGGGCCGCGGTGGCGACCGGGGTGGCGCTCGTCGTGAGCGCCGTCGTGGTGGTGCCGCCGGCCGCCGCGGCACCGAACCCGCCGGCCGCGGACCCGTGGGTCTCCGTGACACCGGAGGGCTACTACCGGTTCACCGCGCCGCAGGCGGAGGTCCAGCAGATCGTCGGCGGCACGCCGAAGGTCGTGGAGCTGCAGGGCAACATCGGCCCGGCCGGCACGTGGTCGGACCTCGCGATGGACCCGAGCGGCACGGACTACCCGACGCAGGTCGGGATCCTCGAGCCGGGGCTGTACTACTACCAGTACACGGCGACGTTCGAGGACCGCACGAAGGTCTCGTTCCGGAACCCCGCGACCGACGTCGCGGTGACGTCGCGCCCGGCGTGGAACACGTTCTTCGTCCCGGGGCCGTCGGTGCAGTGGATGAGCGACGTCGCCCACGGCGGGGAGGTCGCCGAGCTGACGTACGACAGCCCCGTCGACGGTGACGAGCGCACCTCGCTCGTGTGGACCCCGCCCGGGTACGACGCCGGCCGCGCCGAGGCCTACCCGGTGCTCTACCTGCTCGCGGACGGTGACCAGTCGGCGCAGGAGTGGGCCGAGCTGGGCCGTGCCCCGCAGGTGCTCGACAACCTCGCGGCCGAGGGCCGGCTGGCCGACATGGTCGTCGTCATGGCCGACGCCCGCGGCGGCGACCCGCGCACCGAGCTGCTCGACGGCGTCGTCGCGGCGACCCGGGACGCGTACCACGTCGCGGACGACGCAGCGGGTCAGGCCGTGGCGGGCATCGGCGACGGCGCGCACCACGCGCTCACCGTGCTGCGCACCGACCCGGGCGTGTTCAGCGAGGTCGCCTCGTTCTCCGGCCGGCTGAGCGGCTCGATCAGCGCGAGCACCGCCCGCGAGATCAACGAGGGCACCGACCGGCTGCGCGTCTACGTCGGCAACGTGCTCGACCCGGCGTACAACCAGACGTACGACCTGCTGCAGACGTTCGACCGCGCGGGGGTGGAGTACGAGTTCGACGGTGTCGACCCCGACACGGGTGGCACGTGGGACACGTGGCGCGAGGGTCTGCGCGACTTCGCCTCGCGGGTCTTCCAGGACGCGGGCAGCGGCCCGCGGGAGGGCCACCGCCCGCTCGACGAGCGGTACACGCCGCCTGCGACGGGCTCGATCACGACGCCGCACGTCGACGAGGACGGCATCGTCACCTTCGAGACCGGCACCCAGTTCAAGGACGCGAAGGACGTCACCGTGTGGGCGAACTGGGCCCCGAACGGTGCGTGGTTCCGCGTGCCGATGACGAAGGTCGGCGACCGGTGGCGGCTGCAGATGGGGCCGCTCGACGGCTTCTACTACTACCGGTACGTCGTCGACGGGGTCGACGTGAAGGACCCGGAGGACAAGGTCAACACCCTCACCGGGGTGAGCCCGCTGTTCGTTCCGGGCGAGACGGACCGCATGCTCGCCGACGTGCCGGAGGCGGACCGGGGTGCCCTCGACGTGCTCACCTACTCCAGCGCCGTCGCCGGTGAGGAGCGCAAGGCGTACGTCTGGACGCCCAAGGGCTACGACCCCGACCGCGCCGAGCCGTACCCGGTGCTCTACCTCAACCACGGCGGTGGCCAGAACTACGGCGACTGGGTCGAGGTGGGCCGTGCGCCGCAGATCCTCGACAACTACATGCGGGACGGCGGCATCGTCCCCATGGTCGTCGTCATGGGCAACGGCAACGTGCCGGACTTCCCGGCCGAGCTCATGGAGAACCTCGCCCCGGCGGCGCGGGAGGCGTACAACATCGCCGACGACGCGGCCGGGCAGGCCATCGCCGGGCTGTCGATGGGTGCGATGAACACGCTCAACACGTGGCTCACCCGCCCGGGGCAGTTCGGGTGGATGGGGGCGTTCTCCGGCGGGCTGTTCTTCAACACCCCGCAGTTCGACCCCGCCGCCGTCAACGCCGAGACGCGCCTGGCGCGCGTCTACACCGGTGACAAGACGGACTTCACCTACCAGGCGACGATGGACCTGCTCACGCTGCTCGAGACGAACGGCATCGACCACGAGTTCGCCGGCGTCACGCAGGGCCCGCACGGGTTCGACGTGTGGTCGAAGAACCTCGTCGACCTGCTGCCCCGGCTGTTCCGCGACCCGCAGACCACCGAGGGCATCGAGCTGCGGGCCGTCGTGCCCGAGCAGGCCGACGGGGTGCTGGCGCTGTCCGTGGCGGGCGACACCGTGACCCTCGACGGGCCGCAGAACTCCGGCGACCGCCTGCGGTTCACCGGTGCGCTGCCGACGGTCACGGTGACGGACTCCCGCAGCGTCGCCCAGGCCGGGGTCACCGGCTGGGCCGTCACGGGGCAGGCGTACTCGTTCGACTCCGGCAGCCGGCTGCTCGACGCGCACCACCTCGGGTGGAGCCCGCGCGTCGAGACGCCCCGGGCCGGCGTCGTCCCCGGTGAGGTCCGGGCCACCCGGCTGAGCGGGGGTGACGGGCTGCAGGTGCCCGCACAGCTCGCGTCGGCCACGTCCGAGGGCCGGGTCGGCTCGACGACGCTCGGTGCGGACCTCGTCCTCGACGTGCCGGTCGACACCACGCCCGGCGAGTACACCGGGACGCTGCACCTCTCGCTGTTCCCCGTCGACTGACGCCGACGGACCGACCACCGGCGGGGGGGGGGGGGGGGGGGGGGGCG
>JAEXEM010000153.1 GCA_023401045.1 Actinomycetes bacterium | reverse complement strand
GGGGGCCGCGCCGGGGGGGGGGGCCCCCCCCCCCCCCGCCCCCCACCACTAGGCTCACCGGACGTGAGGGGACCGATGTCGGGATCGCAGTCGTCCCTGCGCGGGGCGAACCGTGCGCTCGTCGTCGAGACCGTCAAGCGCTACGGGGGCCTCACGCAGGTCGAGCTCACCGGTGCGACCGGGCTGTCCCCGGCGACGGTGAGCTCGATCGTCAAGGAGCTGCTCACCGCGGGCCTCGTCGAGACCCGCAGCACGATCCGGTCCGGGCGGCGGGCGCAGCTCGTCACCATCGCCCGGCGCACCGGGCTGGCCGCCGGGATCGAGGTCGGGCGTCGGCACCTGCGGGTCGCCCTGGGGGACGTCACGCGGGAGATCGTCGCCGAGCAGACCCTCCCGCTGCCGGCGGACCACCGCGCCGACACCACCCTCGACCGCGCCGCGCTGCTCGTCGTCGACCTGCTCGACCGCGTCGGCACCTCGCTCGACGAGCTGCTCGGCCTCGGGGTGGGGCTGCCCGCGCCGGTCGAGCCCGGCACCGGCACGGTGACGGTGCGCGGGATGATGCGGGGCTGGGAGGACACCCCGGTCGTCCACGTGCTGTCGAAGCGGCTGGCGAAGCCCGTCCTCGTCGACAACGAGGCGAACCTCGGGGCGCTCGCGGAGAGCAGGTTCGGTGCCGCGCGCGGCTACCAGGACGTCGTCTACGTCTCGGTCGGGGCCGGCACCGGGGCCGGGATCGTCCTCAAGGGGCAGCTGCACCGTGGGTTCGGCGGCACCGCGGGGGAGATCGGGCACGTCCAGGTGGACGCGCAGGGTCGCATCTGCCGGTGCGGCAGCAGGGGGTGCCTCGACACCGTCGTCGGGTACCCCGCGCTCGTCGAGCCGCTCGCCGACAGCCACGGCACGCTCACCGTGCGCGACGTCGTGCAGCGGGCGCTCGCGGGCGACCCGGGGTGCCGGCAGGTCGTCGAGGACGCCGGCGGCGTCATCGGCGGGGTGGTCGCGGGCATGGCGATGGTCGTCAACCCGCAGTGCGTCGTCGTGGGCGGCGAGCTCGCGGAGACGGGGGACGTGCTCGTGCAGCCGATGCGGGACGCGATCGCCCGTCGCGTCCCGCTCAACCAGGTGGTCGCGCTCGACGTGGTGCGCGGCGACCTCGGGGTCCGGGCGGCGGTGACCGGTGCCCTCGCGATGGTGCTCGAGGCGACGGACGGGATGGTGACGCCGGAGGCGGAGCCGACCGACGGGGAGGACCGATGGACGTGATTGACGCATCGCGCGGCCGGGGTTTCACTGGGACGGACGTGCGCGACGAAGGGCAGGTGACGGGGACCGTGGGTGCGGGCCGGACGCCGGTGCTGGCCGTGAAGCAGGTCTCGAAGCGGTTCGGCGCCGTGGAGGCGCTCGTCGGCGTCGACCTCGTCGTCCACGCCCACGAGGTCGTCGCGCTCGTCGGCGACAACGGGGCGGGCAAGTCGACGCTCGCCAAGGTCGTCGCCGGGGTGCTGCAGCCCGACAGCGGGATCGTCGAGATCGGTGGCGAGCCGGTCGCGCTCACGTCGCCGTCCGCGGCGCAGGACGCCGGGGTCGCGACGGTCTTCCAGGACTACGCGCTGTGCGAGAACCTCGACGTCACGGCGAACATCTTCCTCGGCCGTGAGCTGCGCAACCGCACGCTCATGCACGACGGCGAGATGGAGCGCGTCGCCCGGCGGGTGCTCGACGACCTCACGAGCCGGATCCCGTCGGTGCGCACGAAGATCGCGCACCTGTCGGCCGGTCAGCGCCAGACGGTCGCGATCGCGCGGACGCTCATCGGCGCGCCGCGCCTCGTCGTGCTCGACGAGCCGACCGCGGCCCTCTCGGTGGCGCACACCGCCGAGGTCCTCACGCACATCGAGCGGCTCCGCTCGCTCGGGCTCGGGGTCGTCCTCATCAGCCACAACCTCACGGACGTGCGCGCCGTGGCCGACCGCATCGAGGTGCTGCGGCACGGCCGGAACAACGGCTCGTTCGACGCCCGTCGCGTCTCGCAGGAGGAGCTGCTCGCGGCGATCACGGGTGCGACCCACGCGCCCGCCCGGTCGCTCGGCGCGGTGGGCTGACGCCGCACGCACCGAGGCGACCGGGCGGCCGCAGTGCCGGTCAGGCCGCCGGGAGGGGTGCGCGTGCGGCCGAGCTGCGCAGCCCGAGACCTCCGAGGATGAAGCCGACACCCACGCCGACGAGCGCGAGCGCGACGCCGAACGCGACGACGGACGTGATGAGGGAGGCGCGCAGGAACGTCCCGGTGGCGACGGCGGCGCGCTGCGGGTCCTCACGGTCCATCTCCGCGTAGGTGCGACCGTTGGTCATCTCCGCGATGTCGGTGCGGATGACCTCCGCCTGGGCCCACGCCGCCCACGGCGTCGTCACCGGCTGGCCGGCGAAGGCGGCGGCGTTCTCCGAGACGGTGACCTTCTCCTGGGCGAGGCCGGCGGCGATCCCACCCCAGGTGCCGACGCCGGCGACCGCGAGGAGGACGCCGAGGGCGAGGAGCAGGGTGCCGAGCATGCGGGTGCGCTGCGCGGTGGCGGCGGTGCGGGGCTGGTCCGTCGTGGTCGGTGCGGCGTCGGTGGACATGGCGGTCCCTTTCGAGCGGAGACGGCGACCGGAAGGACGCCTGCTCCACGGTCCTGCGTGGCGCACCCTTCCCGCAGCAACTAAAACGATTTTCAACTAGTTCTTGGTCGGCATGCGTTTGTGCTGGTCAGACGTCCAGCAGTCGCCCCGGAGGCGGTCCCCGGGCAGGTCAGGAGACCGAGCACGGGGTGCCGTCGAGGGTGACGACCGACGGCGGCGGGTTCGTGCCGAGGTGGGACCCGTTGAACCCGATCTGCACCGTCCCGCCCGCCGGGACGTCCCCGTTCCACGGGGCGTTCGTCGCCGTCGCCTCGGCGCCCGTCTGGGTCACCGTGCTGCTCCACGCCTGCGTCACCTGCTGCCCGGCGGGGAAGGTCCAGCGCAGGGTCCAGCCCCGCAGCGCGCGCTCGGTGCGGATCGTGAGGTTGGCGGTGAAGCCGGTGTTCCACGTGTTCGTCACCCAGGTGACGGAGCACCCGCCGGCGGGCGTGGGTGTCGGCGACGGGGTCGGGGTGGGCGTGGGTGTCGGCGTCGGCGACGGGGTGGGCGTGGGTGTCGGTGTGGGCGTCGGCGTGGGTGTCGGGCTCGGCGTGGGCGTCGGGCTCGGCGTGGGCGCCGGGCCGTCGAGGCCGAAGAACCGCACCGCCGCCGTCGCGTCGACGGGCAGGTTGTGCGTCGTGCCCTGCAGGGTGTTCGCCTCGAGGGGTGCCTGGTCGCCCGTCCCGCCGTAGCGGGCGCGGGTGAGCGAGCCCGTCGTCTGGCTGCTCGTCGGCGTCTCGGAGAGGCCGAGGACGTTCGTCCACTGCTTGATGGCCTCGCGGTGGTTCTGGAAGTTGAGCGTCTCGTCGTTCGTGCCGTGCCACAGCTGCACCCGCGGTCGCGGGCCGGTGTAGCCGCGGTACGTCGCCCGGGCGAGGTCGCCCCACTGCTGGCCGGTCATGACGCGGCGGCCCTGCGCGCAGTCGCTGTTCCACCCGGCCTGGGACGTCGTGCCGGGCGCGGCGCCGTTCGTCGCGAAGCACGTCGCCGGGACGCCCGCGAAGGCGGCACCCGCCGCGAAGACGTCGGGGTACTCGGCGAGCAGCAGCTGCGTCGTCATCGCCCCGGAGGACGTCCCGGTGACGAAGACGCGGGAGGTGTCGGTGGCGTAGCGCTGCTGCACCCAGCGGACCATCTGGACGATGCTCTGCGGGTCGGAGCCGCCGTCACGGGTGAGCGCGGCGGTCGACGACACGTCGAAGCAGTTCCCGGGCCTGTTGGTGCTCGGGTACACCGCGATGTAGCCGTACTGGGACGCGAGCTCGTCGAACTGCGTGCCGGAGTACATCGCCTGCGCGCTGCCGGTGCAGTAGTGGACGACGACGAGGACGCCCGGGTTCGCCGCGACACGGTCGGGCACGAAGAGGTGCATGCGCAGGCCGCCGGGGTTGCTGCCGAAGCCCGTCACCTCGACGAGGGAGGCGGCCGCGGCCGGCGGGGCGGCGGCGAGCTGTGCGCCGCCACCGAGCCCGAGGG
>JAEXEM010000219.1 GCA_023401045.1 Actinomycetes bacterium | reverse complement strand
CGCCGCCTGCTCACCGCTCTCGCCGAGGACGGCCCGTCGGGACGGTCCGGCGCGGGTGCCGTCGGCGCGCGCGGCCGTCAGGCGCGGATCGCCGGCTCCTCCGCGCCGCGGGACCCGGTGATGCGGTAGACGTCGAACACGCCCTCGACCCGGCGCACCGCGGAGAGCACCGACGCGAGGTGCGAGGGCTCGGCCATCTCGAAGACGAACCGCGACAGCGCGACCCGGTCACGGGACGTCGAGACCGTCGCCGACAGGATGTTGACGTGGTGGTCGGACAGCACCCGCGTGATGTCCGAGAGCAGCCTGCTGCGGTCGAGCGCCTCGACCTGGATCTGCACGAGGAAGAGCTGGGAGCTCGTGTGCGTCCACGCGACCTCGACGAGCCTCTCGGGCTGGCGGCGCAGGGCCTCGACGTTGAGGCAGTCGGTGCGGTGGACGGAGACCCCGGCGCCGCGCGTGACGAAGCCGACGATCTCGTCGCCCGGCACGGGTGTGCAGCACTTCGCGAGCTTGACCCACACGTCGTCGACGCCCTTGACGACGACCCCGGGGTCGCCCGTGCGCACCCGGCGCGCCGTCGCGCCGGGTCGGGCGGCCTCGGCGAGGTCCTCCTCCGCCGCCGGCTCACCACCGAGGGAGTGGACGAGCCGCTGCACGACGGACGCCGCGGAGGCCTGCCCTTCCCCGACGGCCGCGTAGAGCGCCGACACGTCCTGGAAGCGCATCTCGTGCGCGAGCGCGACGAGCGCCTCGTGCGACATGAGGCGCTGGATCGGCAGGTTCTGCTTGCGCATCGCCTTGGCGATGGCGTCCTTGCCGTGCTCGATCGCCTCCTCGCGACGCTCCTTGGTGAACCACTGGCGGATCTTGTTGCGCGCCCGCGGGCTCTTGACGAAACCGAGCCAGTCACGGCTCGGGCCGGCGGTCTCCGAGCGCGAGGTGAAGACCTCGACGACGTCACCGTTCTCGAGCGTCGAGTCGAGCGGGACGAGCCTGCCGTTGACCCGCGCCCCCATCGTGCGGTGCCCGACCTCGGTGTGCACCGAGTAGGCGAAGTCGACGGGGGTCGAGCCGGCAGGCAGAGCCTGGACGTCACCCTTGGGCGTGAAGACGTAGACCTCGGCGCCGGCGATCTCGTCGCGCAGCAGGTCGAGGAACTCCGTCGGGTCAGCCGTCTCACGCTGCCAGTCGACGAGCTGGCGCAGCCACGTCATGTCGTTGCCGGCGGTGTCCTGCTGCCCGCCCTTGGCCGACTCCTTGTACTTCCAGTGCGCCGCGACGCCGTACTCGGCACGCCGGTGCATGTCGTGCGTGCGGATCTGGATCTCGACCGGCTTGCCGCCCGGCCCGATGACGGTCGTGTGCAGCGACTGGTAGAGGTTGAACTTCGGCATCGCGATGTAGTCCTTGAACCGGCCGGGGACCGGGTTCCACCGCGCGTGCAGCGCACCGAGCGCCGCGTAGCAGTCACGCACCGTGTCGACGAGGACGCGCACGCCGACGAGGTCGTAGATGTCGGCGAAGTCGCGGCCGCGCACGATCATCTTCTGGTAGATCGAGTAGTAGTGCTTGGGACGGCCCGTCACCGACGCCTTGATCTTCGCCGAGCGCAGGTCGGCGCCGACCTGCTCCCGGACCGTCGCGAGGTACTCCTCGCGGGCCGGTGCGCGCTCGGCGACGAGATGGACGATCTCGTCGTACACCTTGGGGTAGAGCGTCGCGAACGACAGGTCCTCGAGCTCCCACTTGATGGTGTTCATGCCGAGGCGGTGCGCGAGCGGGGCGTAGATCTCGAGCGTCTCGCGGGCCTTCTTCTCCGCCGAGGCCGCGGAGACGAACTTCCAGGTGCGGGCGTTGTGCAGCCGGTCGGCGAGCTTGATGACGAGGACGCGGATGTCCCGGGACATCGCCACGACCATCTTGCGCACGGTCTCGGCCTGCGCGGCGTCCCCGTAGGCGACCTTGTCGAGCTTCGTCACGCCGTCGACGAGCATGGCGACCTCGGGGCCGAAGTCGTGCCTCAGCTGGTCGAGCGAGTAGTCGGTGTCCTCGACCGTGTCGTGCAGCAGCGCGGCGACGAGCGTCGAGGGCGTCATGCCCAGCTCGGCGAGGATCGTCGCGACCGCGACCGGGTGCGTGATGTAGGGGTCACCGCTCTTGCGCAGCTGCCCGCGGTGCGCCTTCTCGGCGACGACGTACGCCTGCTCGATCCCCGACAGGTCGGACTTCGGGTGGTTGGTGCGCACCGCCTGGAGCACCGGCTCGAGCGCGGGGTAGGCCGGCGCGGAGCGACCCGACAGCCGCGCGAGCCGCGCGCGGACGCGGCCGGTCGACCCGCCGCCCTGCTCCTGGTCGGGCGAGGTGGGGACCCCGGCGCCCGGCGTCGTCGGCGCGGACGCTGGGACGCGCGGCGCACCTGCGGGCGGCGTGGCCGTGTCCTGCCGGGCGGGGGTCGTGGCGGCGCGCGACGTCGTCGCGTCCGCAGCCCTCATGCGGTCGTCCACCATGTCCTCGCACCCCCCTTCCGCCGGTCGCACGAGTCTACGTCGGTGCGACGGGAAGACCGCACGCGGACCCCCCGGACGGCGGACGTGTCCGCCGCCCGGGGCCGCGGCTCAGAGGGCGAGCAGCGCGTCGACGCTCTGCCCGGCGAGCGCCCCGCGCCCTCCGAGGGCGACGAGCTCGACGAGGAAGGCCAGGCCGACGACCTCGGCCCCGCAGGACTCGAGCAGCTCGACCGTCGCGGCCGCCGTCCCACCCGTCGCGAGCACGTCGTCGATGACGAGGACGCGCGAGCCCGCAGGCACCGTGTACGGCTGCACCTCGACGGAGGCGGTGCCGTACTCGAGGTCGTACGAGCGCGAGGCCACCGGGCCGGGCAGCTTGCCGGCCTTGCGGACCGGCACGACGCCCGCACCGAGCGCCAGCGCGACCGGTGCCGCGAGCAGGAACCCACGCGCCTCCATGCCGGCGACGAGGTCGACAGGGCCTGCGGCGTCGGCCGCGAACGTGCGCACGACCTCCGCGAAGGCGTCTGCGTCGGCGAGCAGCGGCATGATGTCGCGGAACATCACGCCGGGCTCCGGGTAGTCCGGGACGGTCCGCAGCAGCGCGTCGATCCGGTGCGCGAGGTCCTCGCGGCCCACGGCCGGCCCGGGGACCCCCCGGCCGGTGCCCACGCCGCTCATCGGCCCTTGCGCCGCGGCTGCGCGGCCTGGCCG
>JAEXEM010000215.1 GCA_023401045.1 Actinomycetes bacterium | reverse complement strand
GGGTCGGGCTGCTCACCCCGGTGGACGCGCTGCGGCGGGCCGGCTGGCGGCCGCTCGCGCTCGGCGGGGCGCTGTCGCTGGCGGTCGCGGTGACGAGCCTGGCGGTGCAGGCGGCGCTCGGCCTGCTCTGAGCGCCCGCCCCGCACGTGGCGGGACAGCGTCCGGACGTGTGAATCGGGCGGAACCCCCACATGTCGCGCCCTCCGGAGCCCTAGGCTCTCGGCGACCCGCGCGGGACGCGGACGTCCTTCGTGAGGTGGCAGCGTGATCTTCTTCGGATGGGGCAAGCGCTCCAAGGTGCACGAGATCGAGCCGGGACGGGCGCTCGTACGGACGTTCGGCTACGTCCACCTGTTCTGGCTGTTCCGGATCTCGTGGCCGGCGGGCGCCTCGCTCGCGACGGCGACCGACGCCGGCTGGGCCCAGGCCCCGGTGACGGCCGCCGACGCCGCAGCGCTCGACCCGGAGGGCCGGGCGACGATCCACTGGTGGTGGCGCTGGGGGCTGCTCGTCGCCGTCGGGATCCTCGTCCTGCTCGTCGTCGTGTCCGAGGTGTTCACGGACGTGTAGTCCCCCGTGGGGGCGTGGGCCGTGCAGCGGCCCGCAACCTGCCGGACACACGCGGTGCCGTACGCTGGCCGGACAACTCAACACGCTGCTCGAACCGCGGCGGGAGAGCTCCCGCCGGCCCCCTCGAGGGGTCGTCGCGGGACGCCGAAGGAGCAACCCTCCCCGGGAATCTCTCAGGCACCCGTACCGCTGCGGCCAGGCAACTCTGGAAAGCGGTGCCGGCGTCCGCCGGCACCCACCGACGGTGCAAGTCGGCGCGCCCCGGAGCCACGTCCCCGCGGACGTCGCTCACGGCGGACCGGCAAAACTCTCAGGTCGTCCCCTGCGCGGGGGCGGATGACAGAGCGGGGAGCCCCTTGCCCGTCCCGGCCGTGCCGGACGATCCCCGTGGAGCAGCCGTGACCGATCTCGCCGTGCCGCCCGTCGTACCGCAGCCCTCCCCGGGCGCCGCCCCCACCTCCGCGCGCACACCGGCCGCCGAGGGGTTCGCCGACCGGCACGTCGGCCCCCGCGGCGACCAGACGGCGCACATGCTCGCGACCCTCGGGTACGACTCCCTCGACGCCTTCGTCGACGCGGCCGTGCCCGCCGCGATCCGCACGAGCCGGCCGCTCGACCTGCCCGCGGCGCGCAGCGAGGAGCAGGTCCTCGCCGACCTGCGGGCCCTCGCGGACCGCAACCGGGTGCTGCGCCCGATGATCGGGCAGGGGTACTACGGCACCGTCACCCCGGCCGTCATCCGCCGCAACGTCCTCGAGGCGCCCGCCTGGTACACCGCCTACACGCCCTACCAGCCGGAGATCTCGCAGGGCCGCCTCGAGGCGCTCCTCAACTTCCAGACGGTCGTCTCCGACCTCACCGGGCTCGACGTCGCCAACGCGTCCCTGCTCGACGAGGCGACGGCCGTCGCCGAGGCGGTCGCCCTCATGTGGCGGGCGTCGAAGGCGACGACGGGCACCGTCGTGCTCGACGCCGACCTCTTCGGCCAGTCGCTCGCGGTGGCCCGCGGGCGCGCCGAGGCCGTGGGGCTGCCGGTCGTCGTCGCCGACCTCACCGACGGTCTGCCGGAGGTCGACGGTCCGCTCGTCGGCGTCGTCGTCCAGCAGGTCGGCGCCTCGGGCGCGCTGCGCGACCTGCGCCCGGTCGTCGCGGCCGCGAAGGAGCGCGGTGCCCTCGTCACCGTCGCGGCGGACCTGCTCGCGCTCACCCTCGTGACGTCCCCGGGCGAGCTCGGCGCGGACGTCGCGGTCGGCTCGGCGCAGCGCTTCGGCGTGCCGCTGTTCGGCGGCGGGCCGCACGCCGCGTTCATGGCGGTGCGGTCCGGGCTCGAGCGGACGCTGCCCGGGCGGCTCGTCGGCGTCTCGGTCGACGCCGACGGCGCCCCCGCCTACCGCCTCGCCCTGCAGACCCGCGAGCAGCACATCCGCCGCGAGAAGGCGACGAGCAACATCTGCACCGCGCAGGCGCTGCTCGCGATCGTCGCGTCGATGTACGCCGTCCACCACGGCCCCGACGGGCTGCGGGCGATCGCGCTGCGGGTGCACGGGCACGCGCGGGCCGTGCAGCGAGGGCTGCGCGACCTCGGCGTGACGGTCGTCCACGAGGACGTCTTCGACACCGTGCGCGCGCACGTCCCGGGCCGGGCGGCGGACGTGGCGCGTGCCGCCGTCGACGCCGGCATCAACGTGTGGGTCGCCGACGCCGACCACGTGCAGGTCGCGTGCGACGAGACGACGACGACGGACGACGTCGTCGCCGTGCTGGGCGCCTTCGTCGCGGCGGGCGTCGCGACGACCCCGGCGGACGGGACGGGCTCCCTCGGCGCCGTCGGCGGCATCCCGGCAGCGCCCCGCGCAGAGCTGCTGCGCACCACCGACTACCTCACGCACCCGGTGTTCCACGTGAATCGTTCGGAGACGGCGATGCTGCGCTACCTGCGCCGCCTCTCCGACAAGGACCTCGCGCTCGACCGCACGATGATCCCGCTGGGCTCCTGCACGATGAAGCTCAACGCGACGGTCGAGATGGAGCCGATCTCCTGGCCCGGCTTCGCCGACATCCACCCCTACGCCCCGGCCGACCAGACGCAGGGCTACGCCGCGCTCGTCACCGAGCTGCAGGACTGGCTCGCGGAGATCACCGGCTACGCCGCGGTGAGCGTGCAGCCCAACGCCGGGTCGCAGGGTGAGCTCGCCGGGCTGCTCGCCATCCACGCGTACCACGAGGCCACCCGGCCCGAGGGCGCCGAGCACCGCGACATCTGCCTCATCCCGGCGTCCGCGCACGGCACGAACGCGGCGTCCGCGGCGCTCGCCGGGCTCAAGGTCGTCGTCGTCGCGACGGCCGAGGACGGTGAGGTCGACCTCGCGGACCTGCGCGCCAAGCTCGAGCAGCACGGCCCCCGCGTCGCGGCGATCATGATCACCTACCCCTCGACGCACGGCGTCTACGAGGAGCACGTGCGCGAGGTGTGCGACCTCGTCCACGCCGCCGGCGGGCAGGTCTACATCGACGGCGCGAACCTCAACGCGCTCGTCGGTCTGGCACGCCCCGCCGAGCTCGGCGGCGACGTCTCGCACCTCAACCTCCACAAGACGTTCTGCATCCCGCACGGGGGCGGCGGCCCGGGCGTCGGCCCGGTCGCGGTCGCGGCGCACCTCGCGCCCTACCTCCCGGGGGACCCGACGCCGGGCGCGGCCGCCGACGGACCCGTCGCCCCGGTGTCCGCGGCACCGTGGGGGTCGGCAGGCATCCTGCCGATCTCGTGGGCGTACGTCGCGCTCATGGGCGCCGACGGGCTGCGCCGGGCCACCGAGACGGCCGTGCTCGCCGCGAACTACCTCGCCGCCCGGCTGCGCGAGCACGTGCCGGTCCTCTACGCCGGCCCGGGCGGGCTCGTCGCGCACGAGTGCATCCTCGACCTGCGCCCGCTCACCAAGGCGACCGGCGTGACGGCCGAGGACGTCGCCAAGCGCCTCATGGACTACGGGTTCCACGCCCCCACGCTGTCGTTCCCCGTGGCCGGCACCCTCATGGTCGAGCCGACCGAGAGCGAGGACCTCGCCGAGCTCGACCGGTTCGTCGAGGCGCTCGTCGCGATCCGCGGCGAGATCGACGCCGTCGCCGAGGGCCGCTGGCCGCTGGCCGACTCCCCGCTGCGCCAGGCCCCGCACACCGCGGCGGCGGTCACGGCCGACGAGTGGACGCACCCCTACGGTCGCGAGACCGCGGCGTACCCCGTCGCGTCCCTGCGGGCCGGCAAGTACTGGCCCCCGGTGCGCCGCATCGACGGCGCCCGCGGCGACCGCAACCTCGTGTGCGCCTGCCCGCCCGTCGAGGCCTACGCGGACGACGTGCGATGACCACCCCCACCGAGCACGCAGGAGCCACGATGACCGACCGGCTGTCGCCGCTGCACGACGAGCACGTCGCCCTCGGGGCCGCGCTCACGTCCTTCGCCGGGTGGCAGATGCCGCTGCGCTACTCCTCCGACCTCGCCGAGCACACCGCGGTCCGGACCGCCGCCGGGCTCTTCGACCTCTCCCACATGGGGGAGATCGAGGTGACCGGCCCCGACGCCGGGGCCTTCCTCGACACCGCGCTCGTCGGGGCGCTGTCGACGCTGCGCGTGCACGGCGCGCGGTACACGATGATCGTCGCCGAGGACGGCGGCGTGGTCGACGACCTCGTCGTCTACCGCACCGCCGAGGACGCCTACCTCGTCGTCGCCAACGCCTCCAACCACGAGGTCGTCCTCGACGAGCTGCGCGCCCGCGCCGCGGGCCACGACGTCGACGTGGCCGACCGGTCCGCCGCGACCGCGCTCGTCGCGGTCCAGGGCCCGCACGCGCTGGCCGTCGTCGAGGCGCTGCCCGGCCTGGCCGGGGAGCCCGGTGACGAGGTCACCCCCGCGACGCTGAGGTACTACGCCTGCCTGCCGATGCACCTCGGCGGCGTGCCCGTGCTCCTCGCGCGCACCGGGTACACAGGAGAGGACGGGTTCGAGTTCTTCCTGCCTGCGGAGCACGCCGTCACGCTGTGGCGCGCGCTGCTGGCGGCCGGCAGCGGCCACGGGCTCGTGCCCGCCGGGCTGTCCGCCCGCGACTCGCTGCGCCTCGAGGCCGGCATGCCGCTCTACGGCAACGAGCTGGACCGCACGACGACCCCGTACGAGGCCGGCCTCGGCCGTGTCGTCCGCCTCGACAAGACCGGCCCCGACGGCGAGCCGCTGCCGTTCGTCGGGCGAGAGGCGCTCGCTGCCCGGGCGCACTCCGCGCCGGCGCGCGTGCTCGTCGGCCTCGAGGGGCTCGGGCGCCGGGCCGCCCGCCACGGGTACGCCGTCCACGCCTCCGAGGCCCCGGACGCCCCGGTGGTCGGCACCGTCACCTCGGGTGCTCCCTCGCCGACGCTCGGGCACCCCGTGGCCATGGCGTACGTGACGCCCGAGCTCTCCGCCGAGGGCACCGAGCTCGCCGTCGACGTGCGCGGACGGCGGGAGCCGGTGCGCGTCGTGCCCCTTCCCTTCTACCGTCGTCCCAGGTGACGTTCGGCACCGCCCGACCGACGCCGACCGACGACCCCGCACCACCGACCGCACCCGACAGGAGCACCATGGCCGCCGAGCTGCCCACGACGTTGCAGTACACCGCCGAGCACGAGTGGGTCGACGCCGCGTCGCCCGCGACCGTCGGCATCACGGCGGTCGCCGCCGAGGCCCTCGGGGACATCGTCTTCCTCGAGCTTCCGGCCGTCGGCACGGAGGTCGAGGCCGGTGCGGTCGTCGGCGAGATCGAGTCGACGAAGTCCGTCTCCGAGCTCTTCTCCCCGGTCACCGGGACCGTCGTCGAGGTCAACGACGCCGCGGTCGACGACCCGTCGGTCGTCGGCACGGACCCCTACGGCGAGGGCTGGCTGCTGCGGGTCGAGGTGACCGCGACGGGCCCGCTGCTGTCCGCCGAGGAGTACGCCGCGCTCAACCCGTCATGACCTCCACCGATGCCCTGGGTGCCAGCACCCAGGACCTGCCTCGTGCGGGTGACGCGGCGGGTGCTCCGACATCCGTCCGGGCGCTTGCCCGAACGGGTGAAGTGCCGCACAGTGCTGACGACGGACCGTGTCGGGGAGTATCAGTGTCACCCGAGCGCCGTCTTGACTGGTGCAGCGATCGGCACCGCGGGGGGAGTCCACGGTGATTCTGGAGAAGATCACGGAAGTCGCGTCATGGTGGCGACCGTCGGCCCTCTCATCCGGTACGCAGCCCACGCGGGACCGGACGGTCCGGCCCGCCGCCCACCGGAGGACATCATGAGCATGCTGGAGACGAGCGTCCCCGCCACCACCCTCGGGGCCCACTCGCTCACGCGGCGCGAGCGCGTCGTGCTGGCCGAGCTCGCCGAGGACGTGACGCTCGAGGAGATCGCCGCCCGTCTGTTCGTCACGCGCAACACCGTCAAGTCGCAGGTGCGCAGCGTGTACCGCAAGATCGGCGCCTCGACCCGCGCCGAGGCGGTCGCCTGGGCGGTGGCGAACGGGATCCGCTGAGCGTTCCGCCCGCGGAGGGGCGGGAGGGATCTCTCCGCACAGCCGTGGACCGTGCCGGTCCCGCGTCGGCGACGAGGCCGTCGGGAACGGTCCGGCAGCACGGCGTCCCACCGTCGCACCCGGGTCGCAGCGTCGTGACCCGGCTGTGACGGACGCCTGGCAGACTCGGTCCATGGACCCTGTGCTCGTCGTCGCCGCGGCCGTCGTGGACGACCTCGACGACCCGCGTCTGCTGCTCGCCGCCCGCCGGGCCACGCCGGCGAGCCTCGCGGGTCGCTGGGAGTTCCCCGGCGGGAAGGTCGAACCGGGTGAGACGCCCGAGGAGGCGCTCCACCGGGAGCTCCGCGAGGAGCTCGGGGTGCGCGTCGGCATCGGGGTCGAGCTCGTCGGCCCGGACGCGGGCGCCTGGCGGCTGTCCGACCGGTACGTCATGCGGCTGTGGTTCGCCGAGGTCGTCGACGGTTCCCCGGAGCCGCTCGTGGAGCACGACGAGCTGCGCTGGCTGCCGTCCGGGCAGTGGCTCGACGTGCCGTGGCTGGACGCCGATGTCCAGATCGTCGAGGCGCTCACCGCCCTCGTCGCGTCGTGGAACGACGACGCCGCCGACCGTTCGGCCTGACCAGCGGCACGACGCCGCCCACTGTTCGCCCTGAGCGAACGCAGCGAACTGGCACTCGCCCAGCGAGAGTGCTAACTCTTTGACGTGTAGCCAACCTGACGGCGAGACGGCCGCCAGGTCAGCACCGGGGCCCGGGCGGTCCGGGCTCCTCGTCGAGGAGGTGATGACGCGTGGCTACTCGTTTCGACCCGTTCCAGGAGATGGACCGCGTCCTCGCGCAGGTGCTCTCGGCCGACCGTGCGTCCGCGACGATGCCGATGGACCTCTACCGCGACGGCGACCACTACGTCCTCCACGTCGACCTGCCGGGCGCCGACCCCGGCACGATCGACGTCAACGTCGAGGACCGCACGCTGACGATCCGCGCCCAGCGGTCGGCCCGCACCGAGCACGACGTCCAGTGGCTGGCCAAGGAGCGCCCGGTCGGCACCTACGCCCGCCAGCTCACCGTGGGCCGCGGGCTCGCGCTCGACCGGATCACCGCGACGTACGCCGACGGCGTCCTCACGCTCACCGTCCCGGTGGCCGAGGAGGCCAAGCCGCGCCGGATCGAGGTGCAGCACGGCGCGTCGGCGACGCCCATCGAGGCGGGCGCCTCGGCGCAGGAGCCGACCACGACCCAGGCGGGCTGACGACGCACGCCGCGTGACGACACACCTCGGGCCGGGGTCGCACGGTGCTGCGGCCCCGGCCCCTGTGCGTCCGGGAGGCTGCGGCCCGTCGCGCTCGGACGCGTCAGGCGGGGCGGGCGAGCGTCGAGGTCAGCCGGTCGAGCGCGTCGGCGAGCACCTGCGGCGACGTCCCGAGGTTGAGCCGCACGTGGCCGGCGCCGGGGTCGCCGAACGTCGGGCCCGGGTTGACCGCGAGAGCGCCGCGCTCGAGCAGCAGCCGTGCCGGGTCCGCACCGGTGGCACGGACCGCCGGGGTGTCGCGCACGTCGAGCCACGCGAAGTACGTCGCCGCGGGGCGGGTCCAGCGGGCCTCGGGCAGGTGCGCGGCCAGCGCCTCGGCGAGCAGGTCGCCGTTCGTCGCGATCGTGGACCGCACGTCCGCGAGCCACGCGTCACCCTCCCGGTACGCCGCCTGGTGCGCGATCGACGCGAGGTGGCTGACGCCGTGCCCGACGATCTCCGGCAGCCGCGCGAGGTCGCCGACCGCGTCGGCGCCGGGCACGGCGACGGCCGCCTTGAGCCCGGCGAGGTTGAACGCCTTCGACGCCGAGTGCAGCGCGACCGCGTCCGTCACGACGGTCGTCGTGGGGACGAACGGCTCGTCGCCCACGACGAGCGGTGCGTGGATCTCGTCGGCGACGACGCGCACGCCGTGCCGGGCCGCGAGCTCGCCCACCGCCGCGAGCTCCGCGGCGGTGTGGAGCGTGCCCGTGGGGTTGTGCGGGTGGCACAGCAGGTAGGCGCGCGCGTCGGTGAAGGCCCGGGCGAGCGCGTCGAGGTCGAGGCGCCCGGCGGGCGTGAGCGGCGCGGTGACGACCCGGCGGCCCGCGTGCGCGACGAACTCCCGGAACGGCGGGTAGACGGGCGGGTTGATGACGACGCCGTCACCGGGCTCGGTGAGCAGGCCGAGCACCTCGACGGCGCCGAGCATGACGTCCGGCACGAGCCGCGTCGTCGCGGGGTCGACCTGCCAGCCCTGCTGACGGCGCGCGAAGCCCGCGAACGCCTCGGCGTACACCGGGCCGGCCGGGCCGGAGGGCTCCGCCTCGTACCCGGTGTCCCCGGCGGCCATCGCCGCTCCGACGGCCGTGACGACCGCGTCCGGCGGGCGCACGTCCATCTCCGCGACGAACGCGGGCAGCACCTCGGGCGGGTACGTCCGCCACTTGAGGGAGGTGCGGCGGCGCAGCTCGTCGATGGTGACGTCGAACGGAGAACCCATGCGTCGCACGGTAGACGACGGGTGGGAGCCGGACGCCCACCGGTCCCGGTCGCGTCCCCGGGACGCGACCGAGCCCCCGTCCCTGCCCGACC
>JAEXEM010000103.1 GCA_023401045.1 Actinomycetes bacterium | reverse complement strand
CCTCGAGCACGCCCGGCGCCGTGCCCGCTGCGCCGTCCCGCGACGTCCGGACGAGCCGGTCGCCGCCGTCGTCCCCCGGGCGCGTGTGCAGGTCGGCGAGGAGGGTCGCGCACGCCGTCGCCGCGTCGACGAGGTCCGGCCGGTCGAGGAGCGCCCCGGCCTCCGCGAGCGCGGCGACCGCCAGCCCGTTCCACGCCGCGACGACCTTGTCGTCCCGCGCGGGCCGGGGCCGGGCGTCGCGGGCCGCCCGCAACCGCGCGCGGACTGCGGCGAACCGCTCGGGATCGTCGGGCTCGGTGCGCCGCTGCAGCACCGAGGTGCCGTGCTCGAAGGTCCCCTCCGCCGTGACGCCGAGCACCGCGGCGGCCCACGGTCCCTCGTCGGGGCCGAGGACGGCGTCGAGCTGCGCGGGCGTCCACACGTAGAACGCGCCCTCGCGTCCCTCGCTGTCCGCGTCGAGGGCCGAGGCGAAGCCACCCTCGGGGGTGCGGAGCTCGGTGAGCAGCCACTCGGCGGTCTCCTCGACGACCCGCCGGTGCAACAGGTCGCCGGTGAGGCGCCACGCGTGCAGGTACACGCGCAGCAGCAGCGCGTTGTCGTAGAGCATCTTCTCGAAGTGCGGCACGGTCCACGTCGCGTCGACGCTGTACCGGGCGAAGCCGCCGGCGAGCTGGTCGTACATCCCGCCGCGGGCCATCGCCTCGAGCGTGCCGCGCGCCATGGCCAGCGCCTCGGCGTCGCCCGTGCGGGCGTGGTGGCGCAGCAGCCACTCGAGGACCGTCGACGGCGGGAACTTCGGTGCCCTGCCGAAGCCGCCGTGCCGCTGGTCGTAGGTCGCACCGAGGGCACCCAGCGCACGCGCGACCACGCGCTCGTCGACGTCCTCCCCGGCCGGCACCGGGGGCCGCCGCCCGAGCGCGTCGGCGATGTCCGCCGCGCTCGTCAGCACCTCGTCGCGGCGGGTCGTCCACGCCGCCGCGACCGCCGCGAGCACCTCGGGGAACGACGGCACCTGCTGCACCCGCCGCGGCGGGAAGTACGTGCCGCAGAAGAACGGTCGCCCGTCCGGCGTCGTCAGCACCGTCATCGGCCAGCCGCCGGACCCGGTCATCGCCTGCGTGGCCGCCATGTACACCGCGTCGACGTCGGGGCGCTCCTCCCGGTCGACCTTGACGCAGACGAAGTGCTCGTTCATGAACGCCGCCGTCCCCGCGTCCTCGAACGACTCGTGCGCCATGACGTGACACCAGTGGCAGGCCGCGTAGCCGACCGAGACGAGGACGGGGACCTGCCGGCGCCGCGCCTCGGCGAACGCCTCGTCGCCCCACTCCCACCAGTCGACGGGGTTGTCGGCGTGCTGGAGCAGGTACGGGCTCGTGGCGGCGGCGAGTCGGTTCGGCACCCGCCCAGCCTGGTGCGCCGGGCGGAGGCGTGCGAGTCAGGCGCGCGACCGGGCCGTCACGGGCGGCGCTGCGTCGGCAGGACGGCCGACGCCGGTCCGCGTCCCGGGCCGGCGAGCGCACGGACACGCGCCGCCCAGCGCCGCCACGGCGGTGCGGACGCCCAGTGCCGCTCGAACGTCCGCATCGCCCGTCCGACCCGTGGCAGCCACTGCCGGCCGGGTGCGACGGAGCGTGCCGACACCCCGACGGACCACGACCGGTCGACGACGACACGCGCGGTCGGCCCGAGCGCGAGGGCGAGGTCGAGGTCGTCGTGCACGTCCGCGTGACGCGTGACGTCGTCGCGGACCCGCCGCCAGTCCACCGCACGGAACGCCATCGAGGACCCCCACAGCACGGGGTGGCCGGCACCGAGGTGCCCGAGCGCGTAGTAGGCACCGAGGTAGACCCGCGCGATCCGGGAGCCCCGTCGCCCCGGCAGGTCGAACCGCCCGGTGCCGGTGACGGCGTCCACGGACGGGTCCGCCAGCACCCGCAGAGCGTGCGCCACCCAGCCGGGACCGGGCCGGGAGTCGGCGTCGAGCCGCAGCACGACGTCACCGCGGGCGGCGTCGTACCCCGCGGCCGCCGCAGCGGGGATCCCCACCCGCGCCTCCTCGACCACGCGGGCACCCCACCGGCGTGCGACGTGGGCGGACCCGTCGCTCGAGCCGTTGTCGACGACGACGACCTCGTCCGGCGGGACGCTCTGGGCGGCGAGCAGCCGCAGGCAGTGCTCGAGGTGCGAGGCGTCGTCGCGGACCGGGACGACGACGGACACGGTGACCCGGTGCGCGGGGTCGGCGCCGTCGACGGGCACGGGCTCGGTGGTGGTCACGGGGCTCCTCGTCGTCGCGGGGCCGGCACGGCGCCCGTGCACGCATGCTCGCCGTCGCACGCGCGCCACGCCACCCCTGCCCGCACCTCGGGTGAGCGCGGGGGCCCGAGACCTCGCTCCGGTGGCGGGCCCCCGTGCCCGCGGTGACGATGAGCGGGCGCCGGGCAGCGGCGCCCCACCCCCAGGGAGCAGAACGATGAGCACGACGTCAGCGACGACGGCCACACCCCCGGCCGTCCCCACCCTCGTCCGCCCCATGCCGGTCCCGACCGCCCGCGGTCCGCTCGGTGCCGCGCTCCTCGACGTCCTCACCGGCGCCGCGGAGGACACCGTCACCCTGCGCGCCACGCTCGAGCAGGTGACGACCGCCGCCCCGCCGTCGTGGCTCGAGGACGAGGACGTCCAGCACACCCTCCTGTGCCTCTACGAGCTGCACTACCGCGGGCTCGAGGGTGTCGACGACGCGTGGGAGTGGGACCCGTGCCTGCTCACCGTGCGCGCCCGCCTCGAGCGCCTCGTCGAGGGCGAGCTGCGCGCCCGCGTCCCCGTGCCGGACTGCGAGGACCGCACCCGCGCGGGTGTGGCCGAGCGGCTGTTCCGCCTCCCCGACGAGGACGACTCCCCCAGCCTGTCGCGCTGGGTGTCGCGCCGGGCCGACGAGGAGCAGGTCCGTGAGCTGCTCGTCCACAAGTCCGTCTACCAGCTCAAGGAGGCCGACCCGCACACGTGGGCCGTGCCGCGGCTCGGGGGTCACGCGAAGGCCGCGCTCGTCGAGATCCAGGCCGACGAGTACGGCGGTGGTGACCCCGAGCGGATGCACCACGCGCTGTTCGCGCGGGCGATGCGCGCCCTCGGCCTCGACGACACGTACGGCCGGTACGTCGACCACGTGCCGGCGTCGACGCTCGCCGCGGTCAACGTCATGTCGCTGCTGGGCCTCCACCGGCGGCTCCGCGGCGCGATCGTCGGGCACCTCGCCGCGTTCGAGATGACGTCGTCGCTGCCCAACCGGTTGTACGGCAACGGGCTGCGGCGCCTCGGGCACGGCGACGAGGACGCGACGTGGTACTTCGACGAGCACGTCGCCGCGGACGCCGTCCACGAGCAGATCGCGGCGCGTGACCTCGCCGGGCGGCTCGCCGAGGAGGAGCCCGCGCTCGTCGACGACGTGCTGTGGGGCGCGGCGGTGTGCCTCGCGCTCGAGGGCTGGTCCGGGGCGCGCACGATCGCGCGGTGGGAGGCCGGGGAGTCCTCGCTGCGGATGCCGCTGTGACGGCGGCACCGGGCGGCGCGCTGCCGACCCCGTCGCGTCGCGCCTCCGTGACGTTCTGCCCGGACGGTCCGGTGCTCGTGCGCGGCGACGTCGAGCTGACCGACGAGGACGGCCGCCCGATCGACAAGCCACGCCCGACCGTCGCGCTGTGCCGCTGCGGCGGCTCGGCGATGAAGCCGTGGTGCGACGGCACGCACAAGGTCAACGGCTACCGGTCCGCGGACTGACACCGGCCGGGGCGGGTGCCGGGTCGGCGGACCGACCCGGCACCGGCACTCAGCCGAGCTGCTCGGCGACGACGCGCGCGACGAGGGCGAACGAGACGGCCCCCGGGTCCGGGTGCCCGACCGACTGCTCCGCGAGCGGTCGCGCCCTGCCCACCCGCGGGCGCAGCGCGGCCGTCCGTTCGGC
>JAEXEM010000096.1 GCA_023401045.1 Actinomycetes bacterium | reverse complement strand
CGCCCGGGAGGCGTGCTGCTCAGGCGGGCCGACCGACGAGCGGCCGCGCCCCCGTCGCCACGTCCGACGCGAGGGCGTCGGCGATCTCGTCCGCCCATGCGGCGACGGCCGCCATGTCGCGGTGGTCGCCCTCGCGGGCCCGGCCGCCGGCGATGATCGCGCGCTCGGTGAACGACAGCAGCGACCGGTCGAGCCGACCGCGGAAGGACCGGTGCCCGCGGGCGTCGATGCGCTCGCGCAGCGCCGAGATCTCGAGCGGCGAGTTGGCGGAGTTCGCGGGCTGGGTCGCCAGCCCGGAGGAGAACAGCCACACCGGGCGGCCGCGCAGCTCGTCGGCGCAGCGGTCGGCGAGGTCGCGTGCGGCGGGCAGCCAGTGCGCGGTGTAGACGGCGGAGCCGAGGACGACGACGTCGTGCTCCACGACCGTGGGGACGTCCTCCGGTGCGCGCTGGTCCACGACGTGACCCCGGGCGCGCAGACGTTCGGCGACGACCTCACCGATCTCCCACGTGCCCTGGTGCCGTGACGCGACCGCGAGCAGGATGCGCATCGTCCCCTCCTTCGCCTCCGTCGGGCGGGCGCCCACGGGCCACCATCGTCACCCGGCGGGGTACGGTCCGCGTGGGTCGGAGGTCCCCGCGTGCGCTGGTCAGAGGTGTGCGGACGGGGCCGGGGGCGGCTCCTGCTGGGCGTCGCGAAGCCGTGCGCACAACCGCTCGAGCGTGGCGAGCTCGTCGGGCGTGAGGGCACCTCCCACGCGTGCCGCGACCGCGCGGGCGTGCCGCCGCCCGATCTCGCGCTGCCGCTGGGCCCCCAGCTCGGTGAGGTGGACGGCCGTGCCCCGGCGGTCGCCCTCGACCGGCCCGCGCCGCACGAGCCCGTCCGCCTCGAGCCGGTCGACGAGCCGCGAGAGGCTCGGCTGGGTGAGCAGGGCGGTCTCGGCGAGGTCCCGCAGCCGCAGCGACCGTCCGGGCGCGCGCGAGAGCGTGAAGAGGACGTCGTACTCCCGGATGCTGAGGTCGCCCCACACGTCGTCCTGCGCGAAGCGGCGCAGCAGCTCGACCTGGGCGCGGAAGAGCGCCTCCCAGGCGTCGACGGCCGCACGCACCTGGTGGGGGGTGCCGCCGGTCGGCGTGTCGGGGGCCCCCGTCACGTCGGACGCGTCCGGCCGAGCACCACCGGGCTCGGGCGCGCCCGCCTCGGGCACGGTGGCAGGTGCGGTGGGCTCCCCCGCCCCTCCCGTGGTCGGCTCGACGGTCAACGGCCCCCTCCTCGCGTCCCGGGCGTCGGCGTCCTCCTCGGACGGCGCCGAGGGACGGGCGCCCCGTCGACCACGCATCATGTCACCCACCGTCCGCCGCCGTCGGGCGACGGGTGTCGCCGCGGTCGGCACCGGTGGTGCGTCTACCCTGGGGCGATGAGCGAGTCGGGCACGACGTACCTGCTGGTCGACGGCGAGAACATCGACGCCACGCTGGGGTCCTCGATCCTCGGTGGCAGGCCGACGCCGGAGCAGCGGCCGCGCTGGGAGCGTGTGCTCACCTTCGCGCAGCAGACGTGGCAGCAGCCCGTCAAGGCGCTCTTCTTCCTCAACGCGTCGAACGGCACGCTGCCGATGTCGTTCGTCCAGGCGCTCACGGCGATCGGCTTCGTGCCGATCCCGCTCTCCGGCGAGTCGTACGAGAAGGTCGTCGACATCGGCATCAAGCGCACGCTCGAGGCGCTGGCGCTGCGGGACGGTGACGTCCTGCTCGCCAGCCACGACGGCGACTTCGCCCCCGAGCTGGCCGAGCTCGTCGACAGCGACCGCCGCGTCGGGCTGCTCGCCTTCCGGGAGTTCACGAGCCTGGCGCTCTCCGGGCTGACCGCGCGCGGGCTCGAGACGTTCGACCTCGAGACGGACGTCGCGGCGTTCAACGTCCAGCTGCCCCGCCTGCGGATCATCCCGCTCGAGGAGTTCGACCCGACGCGCTACCTCTGAGCAGCGGTCCCGCCCAGCTCCGCCGGCTCAGCCCCCCGGCTCGGCTCAGCCCTCGCCGAAGCCCTCGGCGAGGGCCTCGTCGACGACGGTGCGCACGTGCTCCCGGTGGACGTTGTCGGCGGCGAGGAACTCGATGCCGTGCGCGGTGCCGGACACCTCGGTGACGATCGACGACCTGTCGTTGCGCGGCACCTGGGCGCTGTCGGTCGCCGGGACCTGCGGGTCGTCCGTCGAGGAGAACACCTGCAGCGGTCCGGTGAACGTGCTCGAGGCGGCGCGGGCGTCGACGCCCTCGTACTCGGCGGGCGGGCTGAGCGCGACGACCGCGACCGCACCCAGGTCGTCGGCGAGACCTGCCGCGAGCGTGCCGCCGGCGGACGCCCCGACGAAGGCGACCCGCTGCGCGCCGGTCGCGTCGAGCACGTCGAGCGCGGCCTCGAACCCGACCTGACCCGAGGTCCCCCACTCGTACGTCGCGACGAGGTAGCCGGCCCCCGCGAGGCGCACGAGCTCATCCGCCCACTGGCACGCGTCGCCGCCCGCCTGCGGGGCGAGGAGGACGCCACGGTCCCCGGAGCCGGCCCAGGCGACCTTCGTCGCCTCCGCGCCGACCGCACCGAAGGCGACACCCTCGGACAGGCAGGCCGGGGCCTCGGCGGCCGCGATCTCGACGGGCGCGCTCGGCAGCATCGACGGCTGCTGGTCCGACGCGGCGTCGGCGGGCGGCTCGGCGGAGTCGGTCCCGAAGGAGCACGCACCGAGCAGACCGAGGGTCAGCACCCCGACGAGCGGGGCGACGGCGCGGTACGGACGACGGACGGGGGCAGGTCGTAGACGCACACCCCGATTCCTAGGCCGTGCCCGTCGAGGAGGACAAGGAGCCGTCACTCCCATAAACGATTCATCACCGTCTGCGGGTCACGCCACCCCAGCGCGGACGGGCCGGGACGACCGCCCGGCGACGGGCTAGCGTGACGGCATGGCGACTGTCTTCACGCGCATCATCGACGGCGAGATCCCCGGACGGTTCGTCTGGCGGGACGACCGCGCGGTCGCGTTCCTCACGATCGCGCCCATCACCGACGGCCACGTCCTCGTCGTGCCGCGCGACGAGGTCGACCAGCTGACCGACGCGCCCGACGACCTGCTGGCGCACCTCGTCGCGGTCGCCAAGCGCATCGGGCTCGCCCAGCAGGCCGCGTGGGACGCGCCGCGGGCCGCGCTCCTCGTCGCCGGCTTCGAGGTCCCCCACCTGCACCTGCACGTGCTGCCCGCCTGGGACGAGGCGAGCCTGACGTTCGCCAACGCACGCCCGGACGTGCCCGCCTCCGAGCTCGACGCCGCCGCCGAGCGGCTGCGCGACGCGCTGCGGGCCGCTGGGCACGGCGAGAA
>JAEXEM010000008.1 GCA_023401045.1 Actinomycetes bacterium | reverse complement strand
CGTGAGGCCGACCGCAGCCGCACCTGGTCGGCCTGGCCGTGGACGGTGACGAGCTCCTCGGCGATCTCAGCGAGCACGCCCTGCGGCACCGAGCGTCCCCCGAGGTGCGCGCGCGAGCGTCCCGGGGAGCCGTCCGTGCCCGCGCCGACGGTCCGGAGCACGACGAGCGACCCGTCGTCGTCGAGGTCGGCGCCTGCCTCACGGGCACGCTCGAGCGCCGGCGAGCCGGGCGGCAGGACGATCCGTCCCTCGACCGCGGCGCCCGGTGCGCCGGTGCGCACCGTCGCGGGGTCCGCTCGACCGCCGAGCAGGAGCCCGAGGGCCGTGAGCACCATCGTCTTGCCGGCGCCGGTCTCACCGGTGAGCACCGTGAGCCCCGGCCCGAGCCGGACGTGGGCACGCCCGATGACCCCGAGGTCCTCGATGCGGATCTCGTCGATCACACGTCACCGCCCCTCTCGCCGCGCGCCGCTCCGCGCCACCCGATGACCGGCAGGTCGAACTTCTGCACGAGGCGCGTCGTGAAGGGGGCCGGGTTGAGCCGGGCGAACCGCACGGGCACGTCGCTCACCCGGACCTCGAGCCGCGACCCCCGCGCCAGAGGCACCTGGCGCCGCCCGTCGCACGTGACGACGGCGGTCGACGGCGAGCGGTCGATGATCTCGACCGCGAGCACGCTGCTCGGTCCCATGACGAGCGGCCGCGCGAAGAGCGTGTGGGCGGCGAGGGGCACGAGCACGGTGCCGCGCACGTCGGGCCACAGGACGGGACCACCGGCCGAGAACGCGTGGGCGGTCGACCCGGTGGCGGACGCGGCGACGAGACCGTCGCACCCGAAGGACGACAGCGGGCGGCCGTCGACCTCGATGACGACCTCGATCATGCGTGCCGGGTCGGTCTTCTCCAGGGCGACCTCGTTGAGCGCCCACCCGTGCCGCACGGCACCGGTGCCGTCGACGACGCGCACGTCGAGGGTGTCGCGCTCCTCGACGTCGTAGTCGCCCTCGGTGAGGCGCCGGACGGCGGTCGCGACGTCCGCGGGCTCGATCTCCGCGAGGAACCCGACGTGCCCGAGGTTGACGCCGAGCATCGGCACGTCGGTGCCGCGCGTCAGCTCCGCCGCGCGCAGGATCGTGCCGTCGCCGCCGAGCACGACCGCGAGCTCGAACGGCGGCAGGTCGTCGGCCGTCATCTCCTGCGTCGCGGTGACCGGCTCGACGTCGGCCGCCCGCAGCGCGCGGTGGACGGCGTCGGTCGCCTCCAGCGCCTCGGGCCGGCCGCTGTGCCGCACGACGAGGGCGCGCCGGCTCACCGGTCACCTCCGGTCGCGGCGTCGACGGCGGCGTCGATCGTCGCGTCGAGGTCGGGCGCCGGTGCCCCGACGGGACCGCCGGGCGCGACGAGCCGCAGCACGAACTCGACGTTCCCGTGCGTGCCGGGCAGCGTGCTGGGGCGCACGTCGAGCACCGTCGCCCCGCGGTCCAGCGCGTCCGAGCAGACGCCTGCCACCGCCTCGCGCCACAGGCGCGGGTCCCGGACGACGCCGTCGTGCCCGAGGCGCTCGCGTCCGACCTCGAACTGCGGCTTGACGAGCAGGACGAGGTCCGCACCAGGCGCCGCGACGTCGAGCAGCGGGCCGAGGACGAGCCGCAGCGAGATGAAGGAGAGGTCCCCGACGACGAGACCGGGGGCGGGGACGACGTCACCGCCGCTGAGGTCGCGGACGTTGACGTGCTCGCGCACGTCGACGCGGGGGTCCTCGCGGAGCCGCGCCACGAGCTGGCCGTGACCGACGTCGACCGCCACGACCCCTGCCGCCCCCCGTCGCAGCAGCACGTCGGTGAAGCCACCGGTGCTCGCCCCCGCGTCGAGGCAGGTGCGGCCCGCGACGCGGGGCCCGGAGACACCCCACGCGTCGAGTGCGTCGGCGAGCTTGTGGGCGGCGCGCGACGCGTAGCCGGGGTCGTCCGGGTCCGCCTCGACGCCGAGCTCCTGGTCGTCGCGGACCGTCGTCGAGGCCCGACGGACCACCGTCCCGTCGACACGCACACGTCCGCCCGCGACGAGGTCCGCGGCGTGCCCGCGCGAGCGCGCGAGGCCGCGGCGCACGAGCTCGGCGTCCAGCCGGGCTGCCGTCATCGTCGCCGTCATCCCTCGGCGTCCGCCAGGCGGTCCTGGAGGGCTCCGTGCACGGCCTCGAACGTGACGAGCTGCGCACGCAGGTCGTCACGTTCGATCCCGGCGAGCCGGCCCAGCGCCTCGTCGACGGCGGCGTCCCCGGTCGGCTCCGCGGGCACGCCCGCAGGCGCGACGGCGTCGGGTGTCCCGGGCACGGGCGTCCCGATGCCGGCAGGTGCCGACAGGTGCTCACTCACCACAGGTCCTCCCTCGACGTGACGCGCCACCTCCCGGGCGCGGCCTGCACGGACGCCTCCCGACCGGCGCGCGTCAACGCTACCTGCCCGTGACGCGCCGCGGCGCGCGCCACCCACAAGGTGCGGCGCGCCGGCGGTCGACGACCTCAGGGCTCGAGGTGGGGGACGGTGGCCGGCTCGAGCGGCTCGCCGCGGTCGACGGCGTCCCACGC
>JAEXEM010000369.1 GCA_023401045.1 Actinomycetes bacterium | reverse complement strand
CCGTCGGCGCGCTCGCCGGGCCGGGCACGGGTGCCTCGCCCCGTCCGACGCCCCGCTCTGCTCGTCCACCAGTCGACATGCCACCCCCCTGCGGCGGCCCGGGCCGCAGGGGTGCCGCGGCGTCCGGTGTGCGGTACAACACCAGCATGGCCCAGAGCGGTGCCGGTGCCCACATCCGGGTGTACGTCCTCGACGACCACGAGGTGGTCCGGCGGGGCCTGCGCGACCTGTTCGGCGCCGAGCCCGACATCGAGGTCGTCGGTGAGAGCGCGTCGGCGGCGCAGGCCGCACGGCGCATCCCGGCCGTGCGTCCCGACGTCGCGATCCTCGACGCGCGCCTGCCCGACGGCAGCGGGATCGAGGTGTGCCGTCAGGTCCGCTCGCAGGACCCCTCGATCGCCGCCCTCGTCCTCACCTCGTACGACGACGACGAGGCCCTGTTCGCGGCGATCCTCGCCGGTGCCGCCGGCTACGTGCTCAAGGAGATCGCCGGCGGCGACCTCGTCGACGCGGTGCGGCAGGTGGCAGCCGGCCGGTCGATGCTCGACCCCGCGGTCACCGGGCGCGTGCTCGAACGGCTGCGGTCGGGGCCGCACGCCCCGGACGAGCTGCAGGAGCTGAGCGAGCAGGAGCGGCGCATCCTCGCCTGCATCGCCGAGGGCCTGACGAACCGCCAGATCGCCGAGCGGATGTACCTGGCCGAGAAGACCGTGAAGAACTACGTGTCGCACGTCCTCGCGAAGCTCGGGGTGGAGCGGCGCACTCAGGCGGCCGTGCTCGCCGCGAAGCTGCTCCGGGAGTGACGGGCGCGCGGCGCCGCGCCGGAGTACCCGGCCCCGTCCGACCCCGGCAGGGTCGAACGCCGTGCGATGCGGGTCGACCGGCACTGACCCCGGTGCCGGCCGTGCGCGACGCTGGCTGTCCGCGCAGCACCCGCCGCGCGGTGGCCGACCGGAAGGGACACGACCATGACACGTTCCTGGGACGTCCGCATCGTCCTGTTCGAGACGTCCGACGACCCCACCTCGCAGCGGCGGACGACGACGGCGCACGCCATCCTCAGCAGCGGCGGCACGGCACGGATGAGCGGCACCGGGCAGGCGCGACGCCGGCCGGAGGAACCCGACGTGCCCGAGATCGGTGACGAGCTCGCCGCGGCGCGTGCCCTGCGCGAGCTCGCCGACCGCCTCCTCGACGCCTCGTCCGCCGACATCTCGCAGATCGAGCACCGCGAGGTCCACCTCGCGGGCTGACCCGGCCGGGAGCAGGGAAGGACGACGATGCACACCGTGACCGACACCGGGCGGGGGACGTGACGTGTCCGCGCTCGTGGTCTACGAGTCGATGTTCGGCAGCACGCGCGACGTCGCGCAGGCAGTCGCCCGTGGCCTGGCCACGTCGGTGCCGGTGCGCGTCGTCGAGGTCGGCGCGCTGCTCGCCGAACCGGGAGGCACGGGCGTGCCCGAGGAGGTCACGCTGCTCGTCGTGGGCGGACCGACGCACGCGTTCGGGATGAGCCGGAGCAGCACGCGGGCGACGGCCGCACGGGAGGCCGGCACCGGCGGGGCACCGGCCCTCGTCTCGACGGGGCCCGGGCTCCGGGAGTGGCTCGCCGCGGTGCGGATGCCGTCGCACGGCCTCATGGTCGCGACGTTCGACACCAGGGTGCGCCGGCCCGCCCTGCCGGGCTCCGCGGCACGTGCCGCCGAGCGGGCGCTGCGCCATCACCGGGCGGTCCCGGCCGCTCCCCCGCGGTCGTTCTGGGTGCTCGGCACGACCGAGGGCCTCGCCGAGGGCGAGCTCGAGGCGGCCGAGGCATGGGGGCGCGAGCTCGCGACGCTGCTGCCGGCGGAAGGGTGACCGCCCCCACCGGAAGGTCGTGAGATCAGCCGTAGAAGACGCGCTCGACCACCGAGCGGGCCCGGCGGGCCGTGCGCAGGTACGTCTCCTCGAGCATCGCCCCGGAGCCCGACGGCATCCCGAGGACGCGCGCCACACCCGCGAGCGCCGTCCGGTCGTGCGGCAGGACGTCGGCGTGCGCACCCTCGGCGCGGCCGGTCCACAGGACGTTCGCGTCCCGCACGCGGGAGGCGAGCTCCCACGCCTCGCGCAGCACCGTCGCGTCGGCGCCGTCGAGCAGCCCGGCGTCCCGCGCGGCCGCGAGGGCGTCGAGCGTCGACGTCGTCCGCAGTCCGGGCACCTCGTGCGCGTGCTGGAGCTGGAGGAGCTGCGCGGTCCACTCGACGTCGCTGATGCCGCCACGGCCGAGCTTGAGGTGCCGGCTGGGGTCGACACCCCGCGGCAGCCGCTCCGCCTCGACCCGCGCCTTGATGCGGCGCACCTCGCGCACGGTCGCGGCGTCGAGGCCGCCCGCCGGGTACCGCAGGGGGTCGACGAGCGCGACGAACCGTCGACCGAGCTCGTCGTCCCCGGCGACCGGGCGAGCCCGCAGGAGCGCCTGGCTCTCCCACGGCGAGGACCACCGTGCGTAGTACTCGACGTACGCGTCGAACGACCGCGCGAGCGGGCCGTTGCGTCCCTCGGGCCGCAGGTCCGCGTCGACGCTCAGCGTGGGCTCGGGCCCGACGGCCCCGAGGAGCTGACGCACCCGGGTCGCGACCGAGACCGCGAAGTCCTGGGCGACGGTGCCGTCGACCCCGGGCAGCGGGTCGTGGACGAACAGCACGTCGGCGTCCGACGAGTAGCCCATCTCGCGACCGCCGAGACGTCCCATCGCGACGACGAGCATGCGGGTGGGGTCGTGCTCCAGCCCGGCGGCGGCACGCGCCTCGGCCTCGGCGACCCGCAGGGTGCCCGCGAGCACGGCGTCCGCAGTGACGGTGAGGCTCTGGGAGGCCCTCACCCCGGTCGTCACCCCGAGCACGTCCGCCACCGCCGTGCGCGCGAGCTCCCGGCGCCGCAGCGCCCGCAGCGCGGTGACCGCGGGGACCGGCTCGTCGGCGCGCCGCAGCAC
>JAEXEM010000366.1 GCA_023401045.1 Actinomycetes bacterium | reverse complement strand
GCGCCTGGTCGCGCGGGCGGCGCAGCTGCTGACGTCGGCCCGTGGCGGCCCTGTCCCCGGCCTCGAGCCGGACGGGGACGTCGAGCGCGTCGTCGCGGACGGGACGCCACTGCTCGCGGGTGGGCCGGTCGGGGTCCGTACGTCCGCCGACGGCGACCTCCCCGGTGCGCTCGCGGCGGCCGCCGCCGCCGCGATCGAGAACGCACGACTCCTGCAGGGTGCGCGGCACCGGGAGGACTGGCTGCGGGCGTCGGTCGAGGTGGAGGAGCAGCTGCTCGCCGGCATGTCACGAACCGAGGCGCTCGACCTGGTGTGCGAGCGCGCGCTCACGCTCGCACGGGCGGACCTCGTGTGCGTCCTGCTGCCCGAGGGGACCGACGACCTCGTCGTGCGCGCGGTGAGCGGTGAGGGTGCGCGGGCGATGTCCGGTGCGCAGGTGCCGGTGGAGCGTTCGGTGAGCGGGTTGGTGCTGCGGTCCGGGACGGCGGAGCAGGTGGTCGACTTCAGGACGGACGCCCGGGTCTCGGCCCTGCGGGGGGCGCCGCCGCTCGGCCCGGCGCGGATCGTCCCGATGTCCGCGCGCGGGCGCGTGCTCGGCGTGCTCTTCGTCGCCCGTCGGCCGCAGGCCCCTCCCCTCTCCGCGCCGGACGGTGCCCTCGTCGACGCGTTCGCCAGGCAGGCGGCGATCGCGCTCGAGCTCGCCGACTCGCAGGAGCAGCGCAGGGTCCTCGCCGTCTACCGGGACCGTGAGCGCATCGCACGGGACCTCCACGACCTCGTCATCCAGCGCTTGTTCGGCACCGGGCTCACCGTGCAGAGCCTGCGCCCCCGGCTGCCCGCGGACCTGCGCGAGGTCGGGGACGTGGTCGTCGCCGAGCTCGACGCCGCGATCCGCGACCTGCGCGCGGCCGTCTTCGCGCTCGAGCGACCCGGCGCGTCGTCCGGCCTGCGGGGGCGCCTCGCGGACGTGGCACGGCACGCCGCCACGACGCTGGGTCTCGTCCCGCGCATCCGTCTCGAGGGACCGCTCGACACGGTGGTGCCCGAGCCGGTCGCGGCCCACCTCACCTCGGTCCTCACCGAGGCACTGACGAACGTCGCGCGCCACGCGCACGCGAGCACGGTCCTCGTCCGGGTCCGGGCACGGGCCCGGTCGCTCACCGTCGTCGTCGACGACGACGGTGTCGGACCGCCGGCGGACACGGCGCTGGGCAACGGGCTGCGGAACCTGCGGTCACGGGCCGCCGAGCTCGGGGGCGACCTCACCCTGGACGCGCGTGCCGAGGGCGGCACCCGGCTGCGGTGGTCGATCCCTCTGGGGCCCGAGGCCCCGGCCGGCGTCCCCGGGTGACGGCCCGGCCACTGCCGGACGGCCGAACCACCCGAGGAGCAGCACCGCGCCCGTGAGCAGCCCGACCCACACGAGCGCGATCGCCGCGACCTCGTACCGGTAGGCGAGGTCGGCCCCGTACGCGACGGCGAGCACGGGCAGGAGGGCGACCGTCGTGCCCCCGGCGGCCGCGAGCAGCCACCGCAGCGCGCGTTCCCGGTGCCGTCGACCGCGGAACGCCGCGGCCACCGGCACCAGTGCCAGCCCGAGGAGCAGGTAGCCCACGTCCTCGAGCCCGATGAAGACCCCGGCGGGGTCGTACTGCGTGAGAGGCGCCACCTGCACGCCCCCACCACGCAGCAGGCTCGGCTGCACGACCGCGAGCTGGACCGCGTAGTCCGCGAGCAGCACCGCCGTGCCGACGCCCCACAGCGCCACGCCGACCGCACCGAGCACGCCGACGTCGGACGGCAGCGCGTGGCGGACGCAGACCAGCAGGACGAGGCCGAGGAGGACCAGCAGCGACTGCGGGTACATCCACCAGTAGTCCCGCGGGACGAACGCGTCGGCACCGAGGTACGGGAAGGTGAGGCACGCGCTGCGGCAGAACGGGCCCGAGCGCGGCGGGGTGGTGACCGAGACCGCCGCCGCGACCGCACCTACCACGAGGACGGCAAGCGAGACGCCGCGGCCCAGTCGACCCGTCACCTGCGCAGCCGTGCGCGTGTCGCTGTCGGCGGCTGTCATCGCCTCGTGCCCCCTCGTGCGCGCCGGTCTGCCTCCGGCGACCTCCTGCGTGAGGGGCGCCGGTGAGCAGCCGAGCCCTCGGGCTCCCCCCCGGGGCTGCCCACCGGCGCCTCGCACGACCATGCTGGCGTGCTCGCGCACCGGCCTCCAGGTCCGTCCGGCCCCCGGGAGCAGGGCCGGACGACCCCTGACGGCCCCGCAGGTGGGCGACGACGATGGGAGGAGGCGCACGCAGCGCCGCACGGTGAGGAGGTGCACGTGCTCGCGTGGCAGGTGGTCTCGGCGGGGATGCTCGAGGCCTCGGACCGTCCGGTGCCGAGACCGGGGGACGGGGACCTCCTCGTCCGGCTCGAGGCGTGCGGCGTGTGCCGCACGGACCTGCACGTGCTCGACGGCGACCTACCCCCGCACCGCGCGCAGGTCGTGCCGGGCCACGAGGCCGTCGGCGTCGTCGTCGACGGGGGAGCCGGTGTGCAGGGCTGGGACCAGGGCGAGCGCGCGGGCATCGCGTGGCTCCGCAGCACCTGCGGCGCGTGCGCGGACTGCCGCGCCGGCCGCGAGAACCTCTGCCGCTCGTCGCGCTACACCGGGTGGGACGCCGACGGCGGCTACGCCCAGTACGCGACGGTGCCCGCGGACTACGCCTACCGGTGGCCGCGCGGGCTGGACCCGTCGACGGACGCACCGCTGCTGTGCGCCGGCATCATCGGGTACCGCGCGCTGCAGCGCGCCGAGCTCCCGTCCGGCGGGGCGCTCGGGCTGTACGGCTTCGGCGGGTCGGCGCACCTCACGGCCCAGCTCGCGCTCGCCCGCGGCGCGCGCGTCCACGTCCTCACCCGAGGGGCCGGGGCCCGCCGGCTCGCCCTCGAGCTGGGGTGCGCCTCGGCCGGGGACGCGTACGACGCCCCGCCCGAACCGCTCGACTCCGCGATCCTCTTCGCGCCGGTGGGTGAGCTCGTCCCGGTCGCGCTCGAGGCGCTGCGGCCCGGCGGCACGCTCGCGGTCGCCGGGATCCACCTGAGCGACGTGCCGCCGCTCGACTACCGGCGCCACCTGTTCCACGAGCGCACGGTGCGGTCGGTCGAGGCGAACACGCGGGAGGACGGGCGGGCCTTCCTCGCGGAGGCCGAGCGGGTGGGGGTGCGGGTGCATGCCGTGCCGTACCCGCTCGACCGGGCGGACCGCGCGCTCGCGGACCTGCGGGTGGGTGCGTTTGCGGGGGCCGCCGTGCTCGTGCCGTCCGGCCCGGCTGCGGCACGCTAGCC
>JAEXEM010000358.1 GCA_023401045.1 Actinomycetes bacterium | reverse complement strand
GTGCACGTCGGCGCGCGTCGGGGCAGGCCCCCCGGCGTCCTCCGTGAGGACGACGACGGACTCGACGACCTGGAGGACGAGCGCGTCGACCCACGTGAGCGCGCGGTCGAGGCTCGCGCGGCTCGTCGCGCGCGCCGCGAGCGACGCGAGCGTCGAGGGGTGCGGCGTCGCCAGGTCCGGACGGCGCACGAGCAGCGCGACGAGCTCGTCGTCGCTGCGCGCGCGCAGGTACCCGGTGAACGTGGCCATCCGCACCACGATACGTGCGCTCGCGGGGGAGGGGAGAGGGCGGTGTGGCAGGGTGACGGGCATGGCCCTCGACGAGTCCACCCTCGCCGCCCTGCGGGAGGACGCGGCGCGCGAGCTGCCGCGCACCGTGGCGCTGCGGCACGCCCTGCACGCCGTCCCGGAGACCGGGCTCGACCTGCCGCGCACCCAGGAGCTCGTCCTCGAGGCCCTCGCCGACATCGACCTCGAGGTGACGACCGGGTCGGCGCTCAGCTCGGTGACGGCCGTCCTGCGCGGTGCCCGGCCCGGCCCCGCCGTGCTGCTGCGTGGCGACATGGACGCGCTGCCCGTCACCGAGGCGAGCGGCGAGCCGTTCACGTCGCAGCACGAGGGGGTCATGCACGCGTGCGGCCACGACCTGCACGTCGCCGGGCTCGTGGCCGCCGCCCGGATCCTGGCCGCGCGCCGGGAGGAGATCGCCGGGTCCGTCGTCCTCATGTTCCAGCCGGGCGAGGAGGGCGACCACGGCGCCCGGCTCATGATCGAGGAGGGCGTGCTCGACGCCGCCGGCAGCCGCGCGGTCGCCGCGTACGGCGTGCACGTCATGGCCGCGCAGGTGCCGCTCGGTGCGGTGGCGTCCCGCCCGGGGACGTTCATGGCCGCCTCCGACACGGTCCACGTCACCGTCCACGGGCGCGGCGGGCACGGCTCGAAGCCGCAGCTCGCGCTCGACCCGGTGCCGGTCGCGGCGCACATCGTCCTCGCGCTCCAGACGATGGTCACCCGGGAGGTCGACGCGTTCGACCCCGTCGTCGTCACCGTCGGGCGCATCGAGGCCGGCACGAAGGACAACGTCATCCCCGACGACGCGCTGCTCGAGGCGACCGTGCGGACCTTCAGCGCCGCGACCCACGCCGCCATGCCCGGGCGCATCGCGCGGGTGTGCGAGCACGTCGCCGCCGCGCACGGCATGACGGTGACGGTCGACTACGAGCGCGGGTACCCGGTGACGGTCAACGACGCCGCCGAGGTCGACCGTGCGCACCGCCTGACGAGCGGGCTGTTCGGCGAGGCCGCGTGGATCGACGCCCCGGTCCCCGTGGCGGGCGCCGAGGACTTCTCGTACGTGCTCGAGGAGGTGCCGGGCGCGTACGTCTTCGTCGGCGCGACGCCGGCCGGTGAGGACCCGCTCACCGCCGCGTACAACCACTCGCCACGCGCCCGCTTCGACGACGACGCGCTCCTCACGGGACCGGCGGTGCTCGCCGCCCTCGCGCTCGACCGGCTCTCGGAGGGCTGACCGGCGGCCGGCGCCCGGCCGGCGCCGGTCGTCCGCCCCACCTCGGGGCCCGGGCCGGTAGCCTGGTGGCAGTCCGCGCGCACCCTGCGTGGAGTGTCCGGCGCTGAAGGAGCAGGAGTGCCCACCGGCAAGGTCAAGTGGTTCGACACCGAGCGTGGCTTCGGGTTCATCGCCTCCGAGGACGGCGGCGAGGTCTTCCTGCACGCATCGGCGCTGCCCGTCGGGGTCACCGCCCCGAAGCCCGGCACCCGTGTGGAGTTCGGCGTGGCCGACGGTCGCCGCGGACCGCAGGCGCTGTCGGTCACCGTGCTCGACCCGGTGCCGTCAGTCGTCAAGGCCAAGCGCCCGCCCGCCGACGAGATGGCCGTCGTCGTCGAGGACCTCATCAAGGTGCTCGACAAGGTCGGCAACGACCTGCGCCGCGGCCGCTACCCGGAGGGGCAGCGTGCGACGCAGTACGCCACCCTGCTGCGGGCCGTCGCCGACAAGCTCGAGTCCTGACCGTGGCTGCCGTCAAGGACGCCGTCCTCGAGCGCGCCGTCGACCTCGCGCGCGACGTCGCCGTCGAGATCGCCCAGGACCCGGCGGACGTCGGGGAGTACCTCGGCGCCGTGCGCGAGGCCGAGCGTCTCGTGTCCCACCGCTTCGCGTGCACCGCCCGCGGGTACCGCGGCTGGGCCTGGACCGTCACCGTCGCGCGCGTGCCGCGCGGCCGCACCGCGACGGTCTGCGAGGCCGAGCTGCTGCCCGGCGAGGACGCGATCCTCGCCAAGCCGTGGGTGCCGTGGGCCGAGCGCCTGCGCCCGGGGGACATCGGCCCCGGCGACGTGCTCCCGTTCCGTCCCGACGACCCGCGCCTGGAGCCGGGGTACACCCCGACCGGCGACCCCGAGGTCGACGAGGTCGCCATCGACGAGCTCGCCCTCGCCCGCGCCCGCGTCCTGTCGCCGCTCGGCCGCGAGGAGGCCGCGCAGCGCTGGTACCGCGGCCCGCACGGCCCCGCGACGAGCGGCTCGGTCGCCTCGACCGCCGCGTGCGGGTCCTGCGGGTTCCTCGTCCGGCTCCAGGGCTCGCTCGGCACGGTCTTCGGGGTCTGCGCCAACGAGTGGTCCCCGGACGACGGCAAGGTCGTCAGCCTCGACCACGGCTGCGGCGCGCACTCGGAGACCGACGTCGCGACCGGCCCCAGCGAGTGGCCGGCGCCGGACCCGCTCGTCGACGAGAACGCCGTCGAGATCGTCAGCACGCGCGAGCAGGCAGGCGACGCCGCGACGCAGCCCTCCGACGAGGCCGCGGGGCAGCCCGCCGACGAGGCCGCGGGTCAGTCCGTGGGCGAGGCCGCGGGTCAGTCCGTGGGCGAGGCCGCGGGACGGCCCGCCGACGGCGCGTCGGAGGTCGCGACGCCGGCCGAGCACGCCCTCGC
>JAEXEM010000295.1 GCA_023401045.1 Actinomycetes bacterium | reverse complement strand
GACGGCAGGCGCCCAGTGAGCCGCAACGGCCCGTCGGGCGCGTCCCCGGGCGACGTGCCCGGGGCGGCGTCGGCGCTGGCCCTCCCGCCCCCCGACGAGCGGACCCGTGCACTGCACGCGACGGTTCGGGCAGCGCCCTCGTCGGCGTGGCGGCTCGAGCCCGAGGAGCGCAAGCGTCGCTACCTCGACACCCGTGGAGAAGGTGTGCCCCCGGGGGCGTCGGCCGAGGAGGTGGACGTCGCGCTCGAGCGGGCGGTCGGGGCACCCGACTTCCTGCCGGGTACCTGGCTCGCGCAGGGCGCCCGCCGGACCGAGGCAGTCGGCATGGTGCGCCTGCCGAACGCGACCGCGACCGGATTTCTCGTCTCGCCGTGGTTGCTGCTCACCAACGCCCACGTCCTCCCGCACGCCGAGGATGCACGCGGTCAGGACGTGCTGTTCCGCTATGTCGCCGTCGAGAGTGACCGCGACGTGCCACGCCTGCCCGTCCCGCTCGACCCGGACTCCTGCTTCGTCGCCGGGTCCGCGGCGGACGACGGCGTCGACTTCGCGCTGGTGGCCCTCGCGCCCCTGCCGGAGGGCCGCCCGCCCGGTGCGGCGCTCGGGTACCTGCCCCTGCGGGGCGCCACCGGGAAGGTCGTCCTGGGCGACCACGTCAACATCCTCCAGCACGCGGGCTACAGCGCGCCGCTGCAGGTGGCGGTACGCAGCAACCTGCTCGTCGAGATCGACGACGAGCGCCACCTCACGTACGAGACGGACACCGAGTCCGGGTCGTCCGGCTCGCCCGTCCTCAGCGACCGCTGGGACCTCGTCGCGGTGCACTCCCGTGCGGTCTCGGCCCGCGACGAGCACGGCCGGGACATCGACCGGGACGGCCGGCTCGTCACGGCGGACACGCCGGCGTCGCGGCGGGTCTGGGTCGCGAACCGCGGCGAGCGGGTGTCCGCCGTGGTCACCGAGCTGCGCCGGCACCTCGGTGACGCACCCGGGGACCGGGCGGCCGACCTCATCACCGAGGCTCTCGAGCTGGGAGGGAACTCATGAACGCGATCGTGTGCCTCCACGGACGCGGCAACCAGATGGCACCGGAGCTCGGGCGCTCCCCGCGCGCCGTCGAGCGCTACGTCGACCGGATGCGACGCACCTGGCTCTCCGGGCTGGCGAAGGGGCTCGTCCTCGCCGGCGAGGATCCGGTCCCTCCCGCCGCCGTCTACCTCCCGTTCTACGGCAACGACCTGGCCGACGCGATCACCGCCTACGAGGCGAGCGGCGGCCGACGGCCCGAGCTCGAGCTCGCCGAGGAGCGGGTGACGGCCGACACGGTGGCGGGGGAGGGTGAGCCGCTCGGCCGAGCGGTCGGTGCGATGAGCCGCGAGCTCGTCGTCGATGCCGCGGAGGAGACGGGGTTCCGGGCCTCGCAGCACCTCGCGGGCGCGGACGCAGGCACGGTCGAGGAGGTCCGCGAGGTCGAGCGCATGCGCAGCAGCGGGGAGGAGGCCTCGTGGTCCGACCTGCTCCAGCTGCGCCTGGCCCGCTCGGCGCTGCGCTTCCTCTCGGACAAGACCGGCACGGCCGACTGGGTCATCGAGCAGTTCCTCCGTGACGTCGCCTACTACCTCGCCGACGAGAGGATGCGCGACCTCGTCCAGGGATGCGTCCGCGCGTCGATCGCGCAGGCCCAGGACGACGGACACGACGAGCTCGTCGTCGTGTCGCACAGCCTCGGCACCGTGGTCGCGTACGACGCGCTGCAGCAGCTGCCGCCGGGGGTGACGGTCAGGCTGCTCGTCACGGCGGGCTCGCCCCTCGGGCAGAAGGTCGTTCGGCGCAACCTGCGCGGGCCGGACGCGGGCGCCGAGCGGCGTGCGGTGCCGGCGGCGCTCACCCCCGTCGGGGCGGCGCCCGGGTGGGTGAACGCGTACGACCTGAGGGACGTGGTGGCGGTCGTCCACCCCCTCGCCCCGCTGTTCGCGCCCAGCGGCGCACCGGTGCGCGACGAGCGCACGTACAACCCGCGGGGACCGCACTCGATCGAGGACTACCTCGCCGACCCGGACGTCGCTGGACCGGTGGCGAGGGCGCTCGCGGACGGCCGCTGACGGCGGACCGCCGGCCTCCTCGGGTCGATGCGGCAGCCCGCGGGTGGCCGTGCTGCCGGTCGCACGATCGCGTGGTAGATCGGAGGGCGTGGGGGGATCGCGGCGTGCCGGGGCGGGCGTGCTGCGTGCCCGCGCCCGCCTCGTCGACCTCGTCGTCGCCGCGTTCGACGGCATCGCGGACGACCAGCGGTCCTTCCCGGCGTCGGTGCTCGCCGTGCTCTGCGAGGAGATCGACGCGATCGGCGGTGCGTGGCGGCGGGTCGACCCGTCGACAGGTGAGCAGGACCTCGTCCTGCACGGCCGTCCGTCGCTGCCGGCGCATGTCGTGCGGCGAGCCGCGCGGGTGCTCCGCCACCCGGACCTGCGGGTGGGCGGCGGTCCACGCGGCCTGGCACCCGTGACGGGCCAGCAGGCCGCCGGAGGCGCGTCGGCCTGGCGGCGGTCGCCCTGCTGC
>JAEXEM010000284.1 GCA_023401045.1 Actinomycetes bacterium | reverse complement strand
GGCCCACGTCGACAGGTCGATGCCGTTGGGGACGACGTCGACGCGAGTGGCGAACACCTCGCGCACACGCGCCGCCGCGGCACCGCTGACGGCGCAGAGCGCCGCGGGCAGCCGGCCCCACCGGGTGCGCGGCACGACGCGGCGCCCCACCGCGACGGTGCCGTTGAGCATGCAGTGCCACGTCACGGCGGTCGGCAGCCGCAGCGCGGTCGCGACCCGGACGCCGTCGAACGCGAACGGCGAGACGACGCCGGCGTGCACGTGCACCGCGTCGGGAGCCACCTCCCGCAGCGCGGTGCGCAGCAGGTGGGGGCCGCGCACGGGGTTGACGGGCAGGTCGAACGGCAGGCGGGCCCCGAGCCGGTGGACGTGGACGCCGTCCGCGACGTCGACGACGCCGCCGCGCTCCCCGCCCTCCCCGAGGGTCGCGGTGAGCACGTGGACCTCGTGACCGGCTCGCACCTGGTGCCGCGCGAGGTCGCCGACCTGCGTCTCGATGCCGCCGGTGCGGGGCGCGAAGCAGTCGGAGACGTGGACGATCCGCACCGTGCCGCCGCTCAGGCCCGCTGGCCGGTGACCGCGTCGATGCGGGCGGCCACCTCGGTGCGGACCCGGCGCTCGAGGACGAACGACATGACCGGCACGACGCCCGCCGCGGCGAGCGACGCCAGCCGCCTGAGCGGCCAGCGCAGCGTCGACCACAGGTCGAACACCGTGACGAGGTAGACGACGTACACCCAGCCGTGGACCATCGCGATGGTCCGGGCCGCCTCGTTGCGCGGGTCGCCCTCGACGTTGAACCCCGGCAGCTGGAGCACGTACTTGAGGAGCATCTCGACGCACAGCACGAGGAGCATGACGCCCGTGACCCACGCGAGCACGCGGTAGCGCGCGAGCGACCCGCGGGCCTTGCGGCCCCACGCCTCGGTGTCGGGTCGCTGGTCGCTCGGGCTGGTGGCGTGCTCGGTGCTCACGCTCGTCCTCTCGTCGTCACGGGCTGGTCGTCACGGGCACGCTCGCCCCCGCGCCCTGCGGCGCGAGGACGCTCACTCCCACTCGATGGTGCCCGGCGGCTTGCTCGTCACGTCGAGGACGACACGGTTGACCTCGGGGACCTCGTTGGTGATGCGGGTGGAGATGGTCTGCAGCACGTCGTACGGCAGGCGCGTCCAGTCGGCCGTCATCGCGTCCTCGGAGGACACCGGGCGCAGCACGACCGGGTGGCCGTACGTGCGACCGTCGCCCTGCACCCCGACGGAGCGCACGTCGGCGAGCAGCACGACCGGGCACTGCCAGATCTCGCGGTCGAGGCCGGCGCGGGTCAGCTCCTCGCGGGCGATCGCGTCGGCGGCGCGCAGCGTGTCGAGACGCTCGGCGGTCACCTCGCCGATGATGCGGATGCCGAGGCCGGGGCCGGGGAACGGCTGGCGCCAGACGATCTCCTCCGGCACGCCGAGCTCGAGCCCGACCGCGCGCACCTCGTCCTTGAAGAGGGTGCGCAGCGGCTCGACGAGCTCGAACTGCAGGTCGTCGGGCAGGCCGCCGACGTTGTGGTGCGACTTGATGTTCGCCGCGCCCTCGCCGCCGCCGGACTCGACGACGTCCGGGTAGAGCGTGCCCTGGACGAGGAACTTCACGGTCTCGCCGTGGGCGCCCGCGTCCTCGACGACCTCGCGCGCGGCGTCCTCGAACACGCGGATGAACTCGCGGCCGATGATCTTGCGCTTCGTCTCCGGGTCGGTGTGCCCGGCGAGCGCCTGGAGGAACCGCTCGCGGGCGTCGACGACCTTGAGCTGCACGCCGGTCGCGGCGACGAAGTCCTTCTCGACCTGCTCGGCCTCGCCGGAGCGCAGCAGCCCGTGGTCGACGAACACGCACGTGAGCTGGTCTCCCACGGCCCGCTGGACGAGCGCCGCGGCGACCGAGGAGTCGACGCCGCCGGACAGCCCGCAGATGACGCGCGCGTCGCCCACCTGGGCGCGGATCCGCTCGACCTGCTCGGCGATGACGTTGCCCGGGTTCCAGTCCGGCGCGAGGCCCGCACCGCGGTAGAGGAAGTTCTCGATCGTCGCCTGCCCCAGCGGGGAGTGCTTGACCTCGGGGTGCCACTGGACGCCGTACAGGCGGCGCTGCGGGTCCTCGAACGCGGCCACCGGGCTGCCGGCGCTCGTCGCGAGGACCTCGAAGCCCTCGGGCGCGGCGTGCACCGCGTCGCCGTGGCTCATCCACACGGTCTGGCCCTCGGGGCTGCCCGCGAGCACCGTGCCCTGCTCGGCGACCTCGACCGCCGTGCCCCCGTACTCGCGCTGCCCCGTCTGCGCGACCGTCCCGCCGAGCGCCTTGGCCATCGCCTGGAAGCCGTAGCAGATGCCGAGCACCGGCACCCCGGCCTCGAAGAGCTCCGGGCCGACGAACGGCGCGCCGGTGGCGTACACCGACGACGGGCCGCCGGACAGGATGATCGCGGCCGGGTCCTTCGCGAGCATGTCCTCGACCGACGCGGTGTGCGGCACGATCTCGGAGTACACGTTCGCCTCACGCACGCGCCGCGCGATGAGCTGCGCGTACTGCGCGCCGAAGTCGACGACGAGGACCGGGCGGTGCTGCGTGGGCGGAGCGGTCGTGGCGGGCTCGGGGGTCTGCGTCACGGGGCCAGCCTAGTCGCCGCGGGCGCCCGTCCCCGGCCGCCGGGGCGTACCGTGACGACGGCCACCCGGTCGCCCGGCCGGCACCGCTGGGCGGGCGCGCGCCGGGTGCGCCGCGCAGGGCGCCGCGCGGAGGCGAGTCGCCGGGCGTGCCCCCCGCATGGGCGGAAAACACGTTCCTCGATGTCAGCGGCACCTCGTAACGTGGCTCGACGTGCGTCCCCTTCCTCTCGCCGATCCCGGCACGCCTCCGCTGCGCGGCCCCGTCACCTACCTCGCGTGGGTGGCGCGGCGGCAGTGGGGCATCCTCACGGCAGCGGTCACCTGCGGCGTCGTGCAGTTCGCGTGCCAGGCGTTCCTCCCGTACCTCACGGGGCGCGCGATCGACGACGGCCTCTCCCAGGGCTTCGGCTCCGGGCTGCTCGCCGCCGCCGGCGCACTGCTCGCCCTCGGGCTGCTGAGCGCCGCGGCCTCCGCGCTGGGCCACCGGTTCGACGTCGCGAACTGGCTGCGCGCGTCGTTCACGACCTCCCAGCTCGTCGGGCGCACGGCCGCCCGGTCCGGCCACGCGATCACCGCCGAGCTGCCGACCGGCGAGGTCGTCTCCGCGGTCGCGAACGACGCGCTGCGCGTCGGCGACGTGTTCGCCGTCTCCGCGCGCTTCGTCGGCTCCGTCGTCGCGTACGCCGCGGTGGCCGTCCTCATGCTCGGCGTCTCCGTGCCGCTCGGGCTCGTCGTGCTGCTCGGGCTGCCGGCGGTCGCAGGAGCGCTCGGTCTCCTCGTCCGCCCGCTGCAGCGCCGTCAGGCCGCCCAGCGCGAGGCGTCCGGACGGCTGACGACGCTCGGTGCCGACACCGTCTCGGGGCTGCGCGTGCTGCGCGGCATCGGCGGGGAGTCCGTCTTCACCGGTCGCTACCGCGCACAGTCGCAGCTCGTGCGCGCCCGCGGCGTCGAGGTGGCGGGCACGCAGTCGTGGCTCGACGCGCTGCAGGTGCTGCTGCCCGGCTCGTTCGTCGTCGCGCTCGTCTGGCTGGGCTCGCACATGGCGCTCACGGGCACGATCACCCCGGGGCAGCTCGTCACGACCTACGGGTACGCGGCGTTCCTCGGGTGGCCGGTGCAGAACGCCACCGAGTTCCTCCAGTCGGCCACCCGCGCTGTCGTCGCGAGCCGCAAGGTGCTGGCCGTGCTCCGGGTCGTGCCCGCGACGACCTCCCCCACCGGTGCGGTGCCCGTGCCGCCGCCCGGCGCCCCGCTCGTCGACGAGGCGAGCGGCGTCACGGTCGAGGCCGGTCGGGTCGTCGCGCTGGTGTCGGCCGACCCCGACGAGTCGGCGCGCATCGCCACCCGGCTCGGCCGGTTCGACGACGCCGTCGAGGCGGGCACCCCGGTGACCCTCGGTGGTGTGCCGCTCAGGGACCTCCCGGTCGCCGAGCTGCGCCGCCGCGTCGTCGTCGCCGAGGCCATGCCGCACCTGTTCGCGGGCACCCTCGCCGACGGGCTCGACGTGCGCGGCGGGGCGAGCCGGGACGACCTGCTCGCCGCGATCGGCCTGGCCGACGCGCAGGACGTCCTCGACTCCGTCCCCGACGGCCTCGACGGCGAGCTCCCCGAGAAGGGCCGCTCGCTGTCGGGGGGCCAGCGCCAGCGGGTCGCGCTCGCCCGGGCCCTGCTCACGCAGGCCGAGGTCCTCGTGCTCGTCGAGCCGACGAGCGCCGTCGACGCGCACACCGAGGCACGCATCGCCGCCCGGCTGGCCGACGCCCGGCGGGGGCGCGCGACGCTCGTCGTCACCGCCAGCCCGCTCGTCCTCGACCACGTCGACGAGGTGCAGCTCGTGCACGACGGCCGCCTCGTCGCACGTGGTGCGCACGCCGCCCTGCTCGACGGGGCCGCCGGCCCCCAGGTCGCCGACCTCTACCGGAGGGTCGTCGGGCGCGACCTCGACGACGACCGCCCGGTCGAGGCGACCTTCGCCGACGACCCGACCACCGCGCCGCCGGACGCGGACCACGCCCTCGCCGCCCCGCGCGGCCCGGCACGACACGACGGAGGTGCGGCATGAAGCTGCCCATCGCCGACGCGGCGACGGTGCGCGCCTACGCCGCGTCCCTGCTGCGGCGCCACGGGCG
>JAEXEM010000243.1 GCA_023401045.1 Actinomycetes bacterium | reverse complement strand
CGCGAGGTCCGCCCGCGTGTGCGCCGTCACCGCCGCGGCCACCGCGCCCTCGACGAACGGGGCGTCGGCGAGACGCACCCGGGCCGCGACGGACGGGTCCGCGAGCTCGAGGACCGTCTCGGCCGTGAGGACCGCGGACCCGAGGTCCGCGAGCACGACGACCGAGCGGCCGTCGGCCGCCGCCTCCTCGACCGCGGACGTCACCTTGTCGAAGCTCGTCCCGAGACGTCCGTCGTCGGTGCCGCCCGCCGGCACGACGAGCACGCCCGGCGCCATCTGGCTCGCGACCTCCGCCGCGCCCTGCGCGAGCGCGCGCGAGTGCGAGACGAGCACCAGCGCCACCGGCGCCCACTGCTGCGTCACCTGTCCTGCCTCCCCCGCGACGTCGGCGTCGCGCGTCCGTGCCCGTCGGGCACCGTCAGTCCCGGTCCGCCACCGCGGCCGCCTCGGCGGCGGCGGCGAGGATGAGCTCGGTCGAGCGCGCACCCGGGTCCATGTGGCCGGCGGAACGCTCCCCGAGGTAGCTCGCGCGCCCCTTCGTCGCGACGAGCGGGACCGTCGCGACCGCACCGTCGTGCGCACCGCGGGCCGCGGAGGCGAGGACCTCCGACGGCGGAGCGCCGTGGTCGGCCGCCTCGACCGCGGCGGCGACCGCGGGCGTCAGCGCGTCGACCATCGTCTTCTCGCCCGGTGCGGCGCGACCGCGGGTGACGACGCCCTCGAGCGCCGCCTCGAGGAGCGCGACGACGCCGTCGGCGTCGAGGTCGGCCCCGGCCTTCGACGCACGCAGGAAGGCCGTGCCGTACAGCGGGCCGGCGGCGCCGCCGACGGTCGACATGAGCGTCGTCGCGACGAGCCGCATGACCTCGCCGACGGTCACCGGCGGGGCGTCCAGCGCGTCGAGCCGTGCGACGACGGCACGGAAGCCGCGCGCCATGTTCTCACCGTGGTCGCCGTCGCCGATCTGACGGTCGAGCTCGACGAGCTCGTCACGGTGCTCGACGACCGTCGCCTCGGACCGGCGTACCCAGTCGACGGCCCAGGCCGCGTCCAGACTCATCCCGCACCCTCCCCGGCGTCGGTCCCCGGCGCGCTCACCAGCGCAGCGCCGTGGTGCGGACCGGTGCGTCCCACAGGTCCGTGAGCTCGTCGTCCAGGCGCAGCACGGTGACCGACGCTCCTTGCATCTCGAGCGACGTCACGTAGTTCCCGACGAGCGAGCGGGTCACCTCGATCCCGCGCTCGGCGAGCGTCGCGCGTGCCCGACGATAGACGACGTACAGCTCGGACGCCGGTGTGCCGCCCATGCCGTTGACGAGGAGCAGCACCCGCTCGCCCGCCGTGAGGCCGAGGTCCTCGACGACCGGGACGAGCAGACGGTCGGTGAGCTCGTCCGCGCCCGCGAGCCCGATGCGCGCACGCCCCGGCTCGCCGTGGATGCCGATGCCGATCTCGATCTCGTCGTCCGCCAGGTCGAAGCTGGGCCGGCCGACGTGCGGCACGGTGCAGGCGGTGAGCGCCAGACCCATCGACCGGACGTTGTCGACGACCTTCTGGGCGACGGCCGTCACCGCGTCGAGGTCGTCACCGCGCTCGGCGGCCGCACCGGCGATCTTCTCGACCGCGACCGTGCCGGCGACCCCGCGCCGGCCCGCGGTGTAGCGCGACCCGTCGACGGCGACGTCGTCGTCGACGACGACCTGGCGGACGGTTGTGCCCTCCGCGTCGGCGAGCTCGGCGGCGGTCTCGAAGTTGAGGACGTCGCCGGTGTAGTTCTTCACGACGAGCAGGACGCCGGCCCCGCCGTCGGCCGCGGCGATCGCGGGTGCGATCTGGTCCGGCGTCGGCGACGTGAACACCGCGCCCGGGACGGCCGCGTCGAGCATCCCCACCCCGACGAAGCCGGCGTGCAGCGGCTCGTGGCCGCTGCCGCCGCCGCTGACGAGCCCGACCTTGCCGGGCACCGTCCCGCCGGCGCGCGTGACGTACAACGGGTCGGGGTGGACGTGGACGACGTCGGCGTGCGCGAGGCCGAATCCCTCGACGGACTCCGCGACGACGTCCTGCGGGTCGTTGATGAGCTTCTTCACCGTCGGCCTCCCGGGCGTGCACGGCACGCGTCGACCGGCTCGCAGGTGCCACGGTGCGCCGCTCGTCCGGCAGGTCCACACTCACCGGCGGCGCGGTGCCCGTCAAGACGAACGCCGCGCACGTGCGTGCACACGGTGGGCGCCGGGACGGCGCGCCGCCCGCTCACGCGCGCCCGAGCAGCACGCGCGCCTCCGCGACGAGGAGGATCGACCCGGTGACGAGCACCCCGGCTCCCCGCTCGACCTCGCCCTCGGCACGCTGCACCGCGAGGTCGATCGCGTCCGGCAGCCGCGGTGCGACGTGGACGCGGTCCTCGCCGAAGACGTCGACCGCCACCTGGGCGAGGTCGTCGGTGTCGAGCGCGCGCGGGGTCGACGCCTGGGTGACGACGACCTCGGCGAGCAGCGGCTCGAGCGCGGCGAGGATGCCCTCGGGGTCCTTGTCGGCCATGACGCCGACGACGCCGACGAGCCGCGTGAACGCGAACGCCTCCTCGAGGGCCGCCGCGATCGCCTCGGCACCGGCCGGGTTGTGCGCACCGTCGACGACGACCGTCGGGCTGGAGCGCACGACCTCGAGCCGCCCCGGCGAGGTGACCCCGCCGAACGCGGCCTCGACGACGGACCCGTCGAGCGCAGCACCGCCGGTGAGCAGCGCCTCGGTCGCGACGAGCGCGAGCAGCGCGTTGTGGGCCTGGTGCTCGCCGTACAGCGGCAGGAAGACGTCGGTGTAGGTGCCGCCCATCCCGCGCAGCGCGACGAGCTGGCCGCCGACGGCGACCTGCCGCTCGACGACGGCGACGTCGACGCCCTCCCGCACGACGCGTGCGCCGCGCTCGGCGGCCGCGGCGAGCACGACCCCTTCGACGTCCTCGGTCTGCTCGGCGAGCACGAGGGTCGCGCCGTCCTTGACGATGCCGACCTTCTCCGAGGCGATCTCGACGAGCGTGTGCCCGAGGTACCGCTCGTGGTCCATCGCCACCGGGGTCATGACGGCGACCTCGGCGTCGAGCACGTTCGTCGCGTCCCAGCGCCCGCCCATGCCGACCTCGACGACCGCGACGTCGACCGGTGCGTCGGCGAAGGCCGCGTAGGCCATGACGACGAACACCTCGAAGAACGACAGCCGCGGCTCGCCGCGCTCGGCGGACTGCGCGTCGACCATGTGGACGTACGGCGCGACGTCCTGCCAGACCTCGACGAACCGCTCGTCGGAGATCGGCTCGCCGTCGATCGAGATGCGCTCGTTCACCCGCGTGAGGTGCGGGCTGGTGAACCGCCCGGTACGCAGCCCGTGCTCCCGCAGCAGCGCCTCGACCATGCGTGCGGTCGACGTCTTGCCGTTCGTCCCGGTGACGTGCACCGAGCGGAACGCCCGCTGCGGGTCGCCGAGCAGCTCGAGCACCGCGCGGACGCGTCCGAGCTCGGGGTCGATCTCGTGCTCGGGCGCCCGCGCGAGGATCCCGCGGTAGACCTCGTCGGCGGCCTCGCGCGCCGCGCGCGCCGCCTCGTCCCTGCGGTGGTCCGCGCCACCGCGCTCGCGGCTCACGCGTCCGCCCGCTCGACGGTGACGACGACCTCGGCCACCTCGGCGGCCTCGATCGTCACCGACGTCGCCAACGTCTCGGCGGCGACGAACTCACGGTGCGCCTCGACGTCGGCGACGTGCGCCGTGGGGACGGCGAGCGTGAGGGCGACGCGGTCGGCGACGTGCAGCCCGGCGGCCTTGCGCGCGTCCTGCACGGCCCGCACGACGTCACGGGCGTACCCCTCGGCACGCAGCGCGTCGTCGAGGACGAGGTCGAGCACGACGACGGCACCACCGGGCAGGACCGCCGCGGCGACGTCCGAGCCCGCGCCGTCGCCGACGACGGTCGTCAGCTCGTACTCGGACGGCTCGAGCGCGACGTCGCCGTCGTCGGTCGTCACGACGACCGTCTCGCCGTCGAGCCGCCACGCACCGGCTCGGGCGCCCTTGATGACCTGCTGGACCGCACGGCCGAGGCGCGGGCCGGCCGCGCGGGCGTTGACCGCCAGCCGCTGCGTGATGCCGAACCGCTCGGCCGTGGCCGCGTCCGCCTCGACGACGTCGACGTGCTTGACGTTGAGCTCGGCGGCGAGCAGGTCGGTGTACGGCGCGAGCGCGGCCGGGTCGGGCACCGCGACGGTGAGCCGGCGCAGCGGCTGGCGCACGCGCACCTGGTGCGCCTTGCGCAGCCCGAGCGCCGAGGACACGACGGCGCGCACCTCGTCCATCGCGGCGACGAGCGCCGGGTCGTCGACGAGGAGCGCCTCGCCGGCCGGGCCACCGGCCCCGGTGCTCACCGGCCAGTCGGTGAGGTGGACCGAGCGACCGCCGGTGAGCCCGCGCCACACCTCCTCCGTGACGAGCGGCGCGAGCGGCGCCATGACGCGCGTGAGCAGCTCGAGCGCGGTCCACAGCGTGTCGAACGCGTCGTGGTCCTCCGACCAGAAGCGGTCGCGCTGGGTGCGCACGTACCAGTTGGTCAGCACGTCGAGGTGCTCGCGGACCGCCTCGCACGCGGCGGGGATGTCGTACTCGTCGAGCATCGTCGTCAGCCGCGCGGCGAGGTCCCCGGTGCGCGCCAGCAGGTACCGGTCCATCGGGCCGAGGCCCGCGGCTCGCTCGGCGGTGACGCGCTGCGCGGTGTACCCCTGCCCGCCGTCGGCGGCGCCGGCGTAGAGCGTGAAGAAGTAGTACGTGCTCCACAGCGGCAGCAGCACCTGGCGGACACCGTCACGGATGCCCTCCTCGGTGACGACGAGGTTCCCGCCGCGCAGGATCGTCGAGGACATGAGCGACCAGCGCACGGCGTCCGAGCCGTACTCGTCCCACATGAGCACCGGGTCGGGGAAGTTGCGCAGCGACTTGCTCGCCTTGCGGCCGTCGTCGCCGAGGACGATGCCGTGGCACATGACGTTGCGGAACGCCGCCCGGTCGAAGATCGCGGTGGCGAGCACGTGCAGCGTGTAGAACCAGCCGCGGGTCTGCCCGATGTACTCGACGATGAAGTCGCCCGGGTAGTGGTGCTCGAACCAGTCGGCGTTCTCGAACGGGTAGTGCACCTGGGCGAACGGCATCGAGCCGGAGTCGAACCACACGTCGAGCACGTCGGGGATGCGGCGCATCGTCGACCGGCCCGTGGGGTCGTCCGGGTTGGGGCGCGTGAGGTCGTCGATGAACGGCCGGTGGAGGTCCGGCTCGCCCTTCTCGTTGACCGGCAGACGCCCGAAGTCGGCCTCGAGCTCGGCGAACGAGCCGTAGACGTCGACGCGCGGGTACGCCGGGTCGTCGCTCACCCACACCGGGATGGGCGTGCCCCAGTACCGGTTGCGGCTGATCGACCAGTCGCGCGCGTTCTCCAGCCACTTGCCGAACTGGCCGTCCTTGATGTGCCCGGGGATCCACTCGATGCCCTGGTTGAGCTCGACCATGCGGTCCCTGAACTCGGTGACGCGCACGAACCACGAGGACACGGCCTTGTAGATGAGCGGGTTCCGGCACCGCCAGCAGTGCGGGTACGAGTGCTCGTACGTCTCGTGCCGCACGACGAGGGCACGCTGCGCGGCGTCGACGCGGGCGAGCGGTCCGGTGCCCGCCTTGAGGTCGGCGATGATCTGCTTGTTCGCCTCGAAGACCTGCACGCCGGCGTAGTCGCCGACCTGCGAGGTGAAGCGGCCCTTGGAGTCGACGGGCACGACCGGCACGATGCCGGCCGCGTCGCAGGCGACCATGTCGTCCTCGCCGAACGCGGGGGCGAGGTGGACGACGCCGGTGCCGTCCTCGGTCGTGACGAAGTCCGCCGCGAGCACCCGGTGCGCGTGCTCGTGGCCGGCGAAGTGGTCGAACGGCGGGGTGTAGCGGCGGCCGACGAGCTCGGTGCCCGTGAGGGTCGCCACGACGGTCGGCTCGTCGCCGAGCTCGCGGGCGTACGCGCCCAGGCGCGGGGCGGCGAGCACGACCCGCTCCCCCGGGTGCGCCGCCGCGAACGGCGAGCCCTCCTGCGCCTCGACGACGACGTAATCGACGTCGGGTGCGACGGCGACCGCGAGGTTGGACGGCAGGGTCCACGGCGTCGTCGTCCACACGAGCAGGAGCTCGCCGGAGTCGAGCCGCAGGCCGACCGTGAGCGCCGGGTCCTGGCGCGACGCGTAGACGTCCTCGTCCATGCGCAGCTCGTGGTTGCTCAGCGGTGTCTCGTCGCGCCAGCAGTACGGCAGGACGCGGTAGCCCTCGTACGCCAGACCCTTGTCGTAGAGCTGCTTGAACGCCCAGATCACCGACTCCATGAACGTCGGGTCGAGCGTCTTGTAGTCGTGCTCGAAGTCGACCCAGCGCGCCTGGCGGGTGACGTAGTCCTCCCACTCCTGGGTGTACGTCAGCACCGAGGTGCGGCACGCCTCGTTGAACGCGGCGATGCCCATCTCGTCGATCTGCGACTTGTCGGTGATGCCGAGCCGGCGCTCGGCCTCGAGCTCGGCGGGCAGGCCGTGGGTGTCCCAGCCGAAGCGGCGCTCGACGCGACGGCCGCGCATCGTCTGGTAGCGCGGCACGACGTCCTTGGCGTACCCGGTGAGCAGGTGCCCGTAGTGCGGCAGGCCGTTGGCGAAGGGCGGGCCGTCGTAGAAGACGAACTCGTTCGCCCCGTGCTCACCGGCGGGCCGCTGGTCGATCGACGCCTGGAACGTCCCGTCGGCGGCCCAGTGCGCGAGCACGTCACGCTCGAGCGCCGGCAGGTCCGGCGACGCGGGGACGGGGGTGTCGGGGCGGTGCAGCGGGTACGCCACGGTCGGTGCTCCTGGTCTCGCGCACCCGGGTGGGGTGCGTACGGCCACGAGGACGACACCACCCGGACCACCCGGACGGCACCGCGGTACCACCTCGCTTGCCGGGGACACGTCCCCGGCCTCTCGCCTGCGGCTGTGACGGGCCTGCCCCGTCCGGTTCTACTGAGGCCCCTCGCGGGTCCCGTTCTTCCGGAGGCTCACCGGTGATGGCCGGGTCGACGCCTGTGCCGGTCAGTGTAGCGAGGACGGGTCCGCGCGGCGCCCCCGATTCGGAGGGTGGTCACCGGCCGGGGCAGGATCGAGGCATGTCACGTCCCGTCGCCCTGCTCGACCTCGACGGCACGCTCATGGACTCCGCCTCGGGCGTCGTGTCCTCGGTGCGCGCCGCGTACGACCACCTCGCCCTGCCGCTGCCGTCCGAGGCGGAGATGCGCAGCTTCGCGGGCCCGCCCATCGGCTGGTCCTTCCCCGCGCACGGCGTGCCGGCCGACCGGGTCGCCGAGGCCGTCACGGTCTACAACGAGCACTTCGGCCGCGTCGGGGTGTGGGACACGACGGTCTTCGAGGGCGTGCCCGAGGCGCTGGCGGCGCTGCGCGAGGCGGGCGTGCTGCTCGTCGTCGCGACGGCGAAGCCGCTGGTCTGGGCGGAGCCGATCTGCGCCGAGGTCGGCCTCACGCCGCTGCTCGACCACGTCGTCGGGGCACCGGACGACGAGTCGGAGTCGAAGGGCGACATCATCGGCCGGGCGCTCGCCTGGGTGTCCGCGACGGCCGGCGACGAGGGCTACCGCGCCGTCATGGTCGGCGACCGGGAGCACGACGTGCACGGCGCCGCCGAGCACGGCCTCGGCTGCCTCGGCGCCGGCTGGGGCTACGGCGGTCCCGGTGAGCTCGTCGCCGCCGGCGCCCTCGAGGTGCTGACGTCGCCCGCGCAGGTGCCGGGGGCGGTGCTCGCC
>JAEXEM010000190.1 GCA_023401045.1 Actinomycetes bacterium | reverse complement strand
GCGCCCGACGACGCACGAGGCCCCACCCCGGTCGGGGTGGGGCCTCGGTCGCCGGGCAGGCCGTCAGCGCGAGACGACGGGGTTCGCGTGCCAGATGCGGTCGATGTAGTCCCACATCGAGCGGTCGGACGAGAAGAACCCGGTGCGCGCGACGTTGAGGATCGCCGAGCGGGTCCACCCCTCGACGTCGCGGTAGGCGTCGTCGACCCGCGCCTGCGCGTCGACGTACGACCGGAAGTCCGCGAGCGCGAGGAACGGGTCGTCGTGCAGGAGGTTGTGGACGACCGGCTGGAACACCGACGGGTCACCGCCGGCGAACGTACCGGACGCGATGCGGTCGATGGCCCGCCGCAGGAGCGGGTCGCTCTCGTAGAAGTCCTTGGGGGTGTACCCCTCGGCGACGAGCGCCTCGACCTCGGGCTCGGTCATCCCGAAGAGGAAGAAGTTGTCGTCACCGACGAGCTCGCGGATCTCGACGTTGGCGCCGTCGTCCGTGCCGATCGTCAACGCACCGTTGAGGGCGAACTTCATGTTGCCCGTGCCCGACGCCTCCTTGCCGGCGAGCGAGATCTGCTCGGACAGGTCGGCCGCCGGGATGAGGGTCTCGGCGAGCGTGACGTTGTAGTTCGGCGGGAAGACGACCGTGAGCGCGCCCTTGACCCGGGGGTCGTTGTTGACGGTCGCCCCGACGTGGTTGATGAGCCCGATGATCTGCTTGGCCATCTTGTAGCCGGGCGCGGCCTTGGCACCGAACGCGAACACCCGCGGCGGGATCGACGTCGGGTCCAGCTCGCCGCTGATGATCTGCTCGTACAGCGCGACGATGTGGAGCACCTTGAGGGTCTGGCGCTTGTACTCGTGCAGGCGCTTGACCATGACGTCGAGCATGGCGTCGGACGGCAGGACGATGCCGTCGCGGCGCTCGAGGAGGTCGTGGAGGCGCCGCTTGTTCGCGGCCTTGACCTCACGGAACCGCTCGCGGAACTCGGCGTCGTCGGCGAGCGGCTCCATCTCCCGCAGCCGCTCGAGGTCGGTCACCCAGCCCGGGCCGATGGCGTCGGTGATGAGCTCGGACAGCCCCGGGTTCGCGAGCTTGACGAACCGGCGCGGGGTGACGCCGTTGGTGACGTTGGTGAACTTCTCGGGCCAGTACTCGGAGAAGTCCGGCAGCACCTTGTCCCGCAGCAGCTGGGAGTGCAGCTCGGCGACGCCGTTGACCTTCGAGCCGGCCACCGTCGCGAGGTACGCCATGCGCACGGACCGCTCGGGGCGCTCGGCGATGATCGACATCCGCTCGAGGCGCGCCTCGTCGCCGGGGTAGCGCTCGGCGACCCCGGCGAGGAACTCCTCGTTGATGCGGTAGATGATCTCGAGGTGACGCGGCAGCAGCCGGCCGAGCAGCTCGACCGGCCACACCTCGAGCGCCTCGGGCAGCAGGGTGTGACACGTGTAGGCGAAGCACTGGCGGGTGACGGCCCACGCCTCGTCCCACGCCCACTTCTTCTCGTCGACGAGGATCCGCATGAGCTCGGGCACCGCGATGACGGGGTGCGTGTCGTTGAGCTGGAAGATGATGCGCTCGGGCAGGCGGCGCAGGTCGAAGTCCGCCGGCAGCACGTTGTCGACGAAGTCGCGCAGGGAGCAGGCGACGAAGAAGTACTGCTGCTGCAGGCGCAGCTCCTTGCCCTGCGGCGTCGAGTCCTCGGGGTAGAGGACCTTGGAGATGTTCTCCGCGAACGTCTGGGCGCGGACGGCCTCGACGTACTCGCCGGCGTTGAAGATCTCGAGGTCGAAGGCCTTGGTCGCCCGCGAGCTCCACAGCCGCAGCGTGTTGACGCGGCCGTTCTGGTAGCCGGGGACCATGTAGTTGTACGGCACGCCGAGCACCGTCCACGCCGGCACCCAGCGCGAGCGCTCGACGCCGTCGTCGTCGACGTACTTCTCGGTGGAGCCGCCGAACTGCACGGTGACGGCCGCCTCGGGGTGGGGGAACTCCCAGGGGGCGCCGAGGTCGAGCCACGTGTCGGGCTGCTCGACCTGCCAGCCGTCGACGAACGTCTGACGGAAGATGCCGTACTCGTACCGGATGCCGTAGCCGATGCACGGCACGCTCATCGTCGCGAGGGAGTCGACGAAGCACGCGGCGAGGCGTCCGAGGCCACCGTTGCCGAGGCCCGGCTCCACCTCCTGCTCGCGCAGCGTCGCGAGGTCGATGCCGAGCGAGGCCAGCCCCTGCTCGACGATGTCGGTCATGTCGGTGGCGAGGAGCGCGTTGTCGAGCTGACGCCCCAGCAGGTACTCGGCGGACAGGTAGCCGACCGACTTCGCCTGGGCGTCGCGCTGGCGGCGCAGCGTCTCGATCCACCGTGCCATGAGGTACTCACGGACCGTGCGCGCCAGGGCCAGGTACTGGTCGTTGACGCTCGCGCGCTCCATCGTCACGCCCTGCCCGAAGTGCAGCTCGCGCAGGAACTCCTTGACGAAGCCCTCGACGGAGTGCTGGGGGGCGGTCACCAGCGCGGTGTCGTTGACACGGTTCTCAGTCACTTTCGCAACGCTAGTTGGCGAGCGTGCGTTGAGCCAGGGCGCTACGACCCGCCGAGGCCCGCCGAACCCCCTGCTGAACGGGAAATCGCGCCGTGCCGCCCCCAGCTCTCATCGACCTCTCACCCGGCGAGGGCCGACGGGCCCGGTGCGGTGTGCACAACAAACCCCGCACCGGGCCCTCGACAGCACCTTCGTCGTGTCGGCCGACAGCGTCGCGGGCGGCCTACCGCGACGTGCGCCGGTACCGCGCGATGGCGAGCGGAGCGAACACGACGAGCATGACGGCGACGCACAGCAGCGTGTAGAGCGCGGGGTGCTGCATCGACCACGCGTCCGGCACGGGCACCCGTGGGTCGACGTTGCCGAACAGCTCGCGGCACGCCTGGGTGAGTGTCGAGACCGGGTTCCACTCGACGACGCGCTGCAGCGGCTCGGGGAACGACTCGAGCGGCACGAACGCGTTGGAGATGAACGTCAGCGGCATGATGACGATGAACGACGCGTTGTTGATGACCTCGACGCTCGGCACGAGCACCCCGACGAGCGCCATGATCCAGCTGACGCCGTACGCGAAGACGAGGAGCAGCGCGAAGGCCGCCACCGCGTCGAGCAGGGAGCCACGCACCCGCCAGCCGACGACCAGCCCCGTGAGCGCCATGATCGCCAGCGACAGCACGTTGTAGACGACGTCCGAGGCCGTGCGGCCGGCGAGCACCGCGGACTGGGACATCGGGAGCGACCGGAACCGGTCGATGATGCCCTTCTGCATGTCGTCGGCGATCCCGGCCCCGGTGAACGTCGCACCGAAGACGACGGTCTGGGCGAAGATCCCCGGGATGAGGAACTCGCGGTAGTCGATCGCGCCGCCCGGGTCGATGGCGCCGCCGAACACGTACGCGAACAGCAGCACGAACATGATCGGCGAGACGAGGACGGCCACGAGGATCTCGGGCACCCGCAGGATCTTCAGCAGGTTGCGCTTCGCCACGACGTGGGTGTCGGCGAACGTGCGCGTGAGCGTGGTCATCGGGTCACCGCCGGCTCGGGCTCGCTGGGCACGGCCTCCTCGGCCGGGCGGCCGGTGAGCGTGAGGAAGACGTCGTCGAGGGTGGGGCGCCGCAGCCCCGCCTCGAGCACGCGCACGCCGGCCGCGTCGAGCCGGTCGAGCGCGCGACGCAGCGCGTCGGTGCCGTCGGTCACGGCGACGGACAGCGCGCGCCCGTCGGCGTCGACGTGGACGTCCTCCTCCGCGGCGACCGAGGCGAGCGCGGCCCGCGCGGCCGCGGCCCCGGACACGTCCGCCAGCAGCACCTCGACCCGCTCGCCCCCGACCTGGGCCTTGAGCTCGTCGGCCGTGCCGCGGGCGATCGCCTGCCCGTGGTCGATGACGACGATGGCGTCGGCGAGCCGGTCCGCCTCCTCGAGGTACTGGGTCGTCAGCAGCAGCGTCGTGCCCGCGCGTGCGAGCGACGCGATGACGTCCCACATGCTCATCCTGCTGCGCGGGTCCAGGCCCGTCGTCGGCTCGTCGAGGACGACGACCGGCGGGTCCGCGACGAGCGCGCACGCGAGGTCGAGGCGGCGCCGCATGCCGCCGGAGTACGTCTTCGCCGGCCGCCCGCCGGCGTCCGCGAGGTCGAACCGCGCGAGCAGCTCGTGGGCGCGGGCCCGCGCGCGCCGCGCCGGGAACCCGTAGAGCCGCCCGATCATCTCGAGGTTCTCCGCACCGGTGAGGTACTCGTCGACCGCCGCGTACTGGCCGGACAGCCCGATGCGCTCGCGCACCCGCTCCGGCTCGCGCAGCACGTCGGCCCCCGCGACGCTCGCCGAGCCGCCGTCCGGGCGCAGCAGGGTCGCGAGGATCCGCACCGCCGTCGTCTTGCCGGCGCCGTTGGGGCCGAGCAGCCCCAGCACCGTGCCCTGCGGCACCTCGAGGTCGAGGCCGCGCAGGGCCTCCACCTCGCCGTACCTCTTCGTCAGGCCCGTGGCCGTGATCGTCGCCGCCATCCGCACCACCCCATGTGCCCCGTACGTCCCCGTGCACCGTCCGCCTGCCACCGTTCCGACCGCCGCCGCACGCCGGGCTCATCGGCCGCAGGCCCGTTCCGTCCCGTTCTGCCCAGCATCCCCCCGACCACCGACACCCGCGCACGCGCCCGGCCACGCCCGTGCCCCCGGGGCCGGCCGACGGAGACGCGAGCCGACGGGCGCGCGGGAGCCGAGGGCCCGGGCCGGGCCAGGGGTGCGTTGCGGAGCGCACGTTCGTCGCCTACCTTTCCCCCGGGTCAAGACGCGGCCTCGTCGGGGCTCCGGAAAGGTCGTGTCATGCCTGCCGAGGGGACGCGACCCGCCGCGGCCGCGCGGGTCACCGAGCTGCGCAGCGCCGCCGCCGGGGCCGTGCGGCTGCACGCGGGGCGCACGCCACGGCTCGTGCTGCAGGGCGAGGTCGACGCCGCCCTCGTCGACGGGCCCCTGCTCGCGACCGTCGGGCAGCTCGCCCGCTCCGGGCTCGACGTCGACGTCTCGGCCGTGACGTTCCTCGACGCCCGCGGTCTCGCCCTGCTGCTCGCCGCGCTCGGGCACCGCAC
>JAEXEM010000229.1 GCA_023401045.1 Actinomycetes bacterium | reverse complement strand
GGCGAGCGCCCCGCCCGTGAGGTCGGCCAGCAGGCCCGTGCCGACCGGCCCGACCGCCGCGCCGAGGTCGCCGGCGAGCGCGAGCACCGCGAACATCGCGGCACCGCCGAGCGGGAAGCGCGCCGAGGTGAGGGAGAACGTGCCCGGCCACAGCAGGCTCACCGCCAGCCCGCAGAGCGCGCACGCCGCCAGGCTGACCGACGGCTCGGACGCCGTCGTCGCGACGACGTAGCAGACGGCCGCGGCGACACCGGACACGGCGAGCAGGGGCCGCAGCGGCACGCCCTGCCCCCACAGCCCGTAGGCGACGCGCCCGAGCCCCATGAGCAGCGCGAAGAGCCCCGGGCCGACGAGGTCCCCGACCTCCTTGGTGACCCCGGTGCCCTGCTCGGCGAAGAAGGACGACCACTGCGCCATCGTCAGCTCGGCCGCGCCGCCGGTCGTCATGAGGACGAGCGCGGCGAGGAAGAGCGGCGTCCCGAACAAGGAGCGCAGCGACGTGCGGTGCTCGTCGGGGACCGTCGCGGGCATCGGCACCCGCAGCAGCGCGACGAGGTTGACGACCGGGACGACCGCCCACAGCAGCGGCAGGACCGGCCACAGGCCCGCCCCGAGCACGGCGAGCAGCGCGGTCGTGACGACGACCACCGCGAGCTGGCCCCAGCAGTAGAACGAGTGCGCGAGGGCCATGCCCGCCGCCTTGCCCTCCTCCGGCTGCGGCAGGTGCTCGACGACGGGGGAGACGAGCACCTCGAGCAGCCCGCCGCCGACCCCGTAGACGACGACCGCGAGGCACAGCCCGAGGAACGGGGACGCCATGACGAGCGGGAGCACGGCGAGCAGCACGAGCCCGAGTGCCGCGAGCACGTGAGCGAGGACGAGCGGGCGCCGGTAGCCGACGCGGTCGACCACCCGCACCGCGGCGAGGTCGGTGAGCAGCTGGACGGCGAAGTTGAGCCCGGCGAGGGCACCGAGCTGGGCGACCGGCACGTCGAGCCGGGTGTGGAACACGACGAACAGCAGCGGCGCGAGGTTGTTCACCACCGCCTGGACGACGTACCCGGTGCGGGCGGCGCGTCGCGTGGCGGCGTAGGAGGGGGTGGCGGGCACGGGTGTCCTGGTGGTGCGCGGGGCGGGGGACCGTCACTCTCGCACGCACCGCCGGGCCGTCCCCGGCGCGGCACCGGCGTGGCGGACGGTCAGGCGACCCGGCGCCTCCACCGCGCCCGGACGTCGACGGGGACCGTCGCGACGTGCGCGAGCGGCGGCCGGCCGCGCACGTCGATGCCGTACGGGTCGAGCAGCGTGCTCCCCGCGACCTCGTGGTCCGCCGGGGCGATCGTCCAGGGCTCGTGGGTGACGTCGGCGCGCCACAGCCGCCGCTGCGGGCGCGGGGTGAGCTCGCTGGCGTACAGGGCGTACCGCTCGGTGAGGAAGTGCTCGAGCGAGCCCGGCGTCGAGACGGTGCCGGGGCCGGCGGGGGCGTACCTCGCCCGGAACGTCGCGGGCGCACCACGGCGGTCGACCCGGCGGGCGGCGTACCGGATCCCACCGTCCTGCTCGTCGAGCGCGATCCGCGCGTGGAGGTACCGCAGGTGCATGGCGGTCCGGCCCGCCTCGACGGCCGTGCGGCTCGCGGCGTCGAGGCTGAGGAACCACACGCCCGCCACGCCGCGGTGCGTGACGTACGTGCGGACGTTGAGCTCGTGGAACGCCCCGGGGCCGGGCGGCGCGGGCGTCCCGCGCAGCCGGACGCCGCTCATGTGGAACGGCACGACCCCGACCCACGCCTCGCCGTCGAACGTGTCGACGTCGAGCGCGGCCGGGACGTGCGGACGCAGCACGTCGACCGGCACGGGCCAGTGGAGGAACGCGAGGTGCGACCACCGCATCGCCATGAGCCAGGGGAGGTGCCCGCCGTCGGGGGACCGCTGCGTCATCCCGGGATCGTAGGCGCGCCCGCTCGCGGGTCGTCCAGCCCCTCACCCTCACGGGCGCCGGAACGCCACGAGCCGCCCCGCCGGTGTCGGCGGGACGGCTCGTGGTGGTGGTGCGCCCGAGAGGACTCGAACCTTCGACCTTCTGCTCCGGAGGCAGACGCTCTGTGTCGCGCTCAGTGGTTCAGACGCAGCCGGAGGAGTCCACCTGGTCCGACGTCGTCGTTGGTGGGTCTGGGACGGTCTGCAGTCGGACGCGGGTCTCCTCGACGCGGATGCCGCCGCGCCTCGACCCCCGCCGACGACGTGCAGGCGGGGGTCGAGGAGGCCGAGCCGGTACGGCTGGTGGACTGAGCCGCTCACACGTGCCCGCAGAGTGCGTCAGACCATCAGCGCGAGGCGCCGCCATCGTGGGCCTGCCGGCGGCGACGAACCAGATGCACCCCGAGCGCCATGGCGCCCGCTGCGGCCGCAGCCACGCATACCCACGCGACCTCGCGCCGCGCCGTCGCCACGCCGAGCAGTGCACCGACCGCCAGCGCAGCGGCCATGACTGCCGGGTGGGCAGCGATCGAGGTTGAGGCCGATCGCTCGTCACGCTGCACGACCCGCCGTCGAGCGGCAAGCATGGCCAGCACCATCAGAACCAGAGACGTGGGCCAGAGCGCGAAGGAGTACGGCCCCCCATGCCCGAGACCCGCGCCGATCCACGCCATCAGTCCGCCGACTGCCAGCGGGCCTGCCATCTGCGGTTTCATGTCACCGATTCTCCTGGTGCTGGACATCTACGAGCTCGCCGCTGCAGGATCACCAGTAGGTGGCGTAGGCGACACACGCGCCCATCGCACCAGCAGGCAGCCCCACGGACAGCCAGCACGCGACGAGCGCGGTACCCGCGGTCACCACCCCGGCCGCCCCGCACACGGCCGCGAAGACCGCCAGAAGAGCCCAGCTGACCTGTGCGTCCAGCATGCACGACTTGAACCGTGACCACGAGAACGGGTGCCACTTCGCGTTGATGGTCGCCCCGGCGCGCTGCTCGGTGCCCGCCAGTGCTGTGCCCGAGGACAGCGAGCGGCTGGCGAGTGCCTGGGTGGAGTGCGTCGTGCCGGCGGGGGTCGTGAGCCGGCGGCCTGCTCCAGCTCGAGCACCTGGGCCCGCCACTCGTCGACGTTGATCTGCGCGGCCATCGCGCTGCCCGCGGTCGCCAGCGCCGCTGACACGGCCACCACGGCCGCCACGACCGCCCTTGGCACAACTGCGTGGACCCCAGAACGGATCCTTGCCCCCTTGGCTTCAGTACCGGCGTCGCCTGACGCCGTCCGGAGAGTATTGGGCGGAAATGTCCGCAGTCAACGCAGCGCTACATCATGGTCATCGGGCGAGAGCGCTGTGCGGTCTCCCGCAGCCCCGCCTCGCACGGTTTCGCGCTCGGCTCCTTCCGTGGCCGTCGGTGCGCGACGGTCGGCAACGGCGTCACGCAAGACTGTCGCCGACGCCCGCCGCGCGCGGTTCTCGGGGGCGTTCCCAGCTCGACCGAGGATCCAGTCGCCGGCCTCGGGAGCCGGTCAGCCCGCGCGCAGCCGTCGCGTGGTCTGCCGGTGGTCGGCATCGGCGCACGGCATCGCTCCTGCATCACGCGGACGGCACTGCGGGCCGCGCGCGCGAGCGCGCCTGACGTCGGCAGATGTGCAGCGGCGTCGCAAGGCCGGGAACGCCACGAGCCGCCCCGCCGGTGTCGGCGGGACGGCTCGTGGTGGTGGTGCGCCCGAAAGGATTCGAACCTTCGACCTTCTGCTCCGGAGGCAGACGCTCTATCCGCTGAGCTACGGGCGCGCAGCGATCCCCGAGACTACCAGCCCTCGTCGGTCGCGTCGGCAACGTCCGCGGGTCAGGCGTCCTCGAGCAGCCCGGACAGGTAGGCGCTCGTCTCGTCGGCCGCCTTGACGGGGTCGCCGGCGACGATGGCCTCGACGAGGGAGTCGTGCGCGTCCGCGGCGTGCGCGTCGGTGACGAAGTTGAAGCGGATGTTGTCGCCGATCGCCTCGATGAGGTTGTCGTACAGCGACCGAAGGACGGGGTTGGCGGCGGTCCGGACGATCGCGCGGTGCAGCTCGAGGTCCGTCGCGACCATGGTGTCGAGGTCGCCGCCGGCGTAGGCCGCGGCGCGGGCGTCCCGCTTGGCGAGCAGGTCCGACGCGTCGGTCGCGGTGCGGTGCCGGGCGGCGAGGCGCGCGGCCTCCATCTCGAGCGCGCGCCGCACCGAGACGACGTCGCGCTGCCGGGCGTCGGCGATCTGCCGGCCCATCGTCACCGCGAGCTCGGACGTCGACAGCACGTACGTCCCGGAGCCCTGCCGGCGCTCGAGCAGCCCGGCGTGGACGAGGGACTGCACCGCCTCGCGCACCGTGTTGCGGCCCACGCCGAGGAGGTCGACGAGCGCGGGCTCGGGCGGGATGCGCGTGCCGACCGGCCACTGTCCCGAGCTGATGCGCTGCCGCAGCGCCTCCACGGCGGTGTCGATCAGTCCCGTGCGTCGGGGCATCGGTGGTCTCTCCTTCGGTCCGGCGGTCGGGTGCGGCCGACCTGCGGCCTCCGCGCCCCGGGACGAGTTCAACACGTCGGACGACCTCCCGACCAGTCCAGCGGTCGTGCGACCGGTGCGTGCCCCTGTCCGGGCCCGCGGGCTCTCCGTGGCGCTCGCCACCTGCGGCGGACGGGGCAGCGGTTCCCCGGTCCTGGTCCCCTACCCTTGTGGTGTGACTCCCGACCAGCTCGCCGACGCCCTGCGCGGCGCTCTCGTGCACGCCGTCGACGACGGCACGTTCGCCCTCGACCCGGCCGCGATCCCGGCCCGCGTGCACATCGAGCGACCGCGCCAGCGCGAGCACGGCGACTGGTCGACGAACGTCGCGCTGCAGCTCGGGAAGAAGGCGGGCGTCGCCCCGCGTGCGTTCGCCGAGGAGCTCGCGCGCCGCCTCGCCGACGTGCCCGGCATCGCCGCCGTCGAGATCGCCGGCCCGGGGTTCCTCAACGTCCGCCTCGATGCGGCCGCCGCCGGCGAGCTCGCGCGCGGCATCGTCGAGCAGGGCGCGGCCTACGGGACGAACGAGTCGTTCGCCGGCCTCAAGGTCAACCTCGAGTTCGTCTCGGCCAACCCGACCGGCCCGCTGCACATCGGCGGTGTGCGCTGGGCGGCCGTGGGTGACGCGCTCGCCCGCGTCCTGCAGGCGTCGGGCGCCGAGGTCACGCGCGAGTACTACTTCAACGACCACGGGGCGCAGATCGACCGCTTCGCGCGCTCGCTCGTCGCGCGCGCCCGCGGCGAGGAGGCCCCGGAGGACGGCTACGGCGGCCAGTACATCACCGACATCGCCGAGCAGGTCGTCGCCGACGCGCTCGCGGCCGGCGAGCCCGACCCGCGCACGCTCACCGACGACGAGGCGCGCGAGGCGTTCCGCGCGCGCGGCGTCGACCTCATGTTCGCGGAGATCAAGAAGTCGCTGCACGACTTCGGCGTCGACTTCGACGTGTACTTCCACGAGGACTCGCTGCACGAGTCGGGTGCGGTGGACCGGGCCGTGGAGCGCCTGCGGGCCGGCGGGCACGTGTTCGAGAAGGACGGTGCGGTGTGGCTGCGCACGACGGACTTCGGTGACGACAAGGACCGTGTCGTCATCAAGTCCGACGGCGAGGCCGCGTACATCGCCGGTGACATCGCCTACTACCTCGACAAGCGCGAGCGCGGGTTCGACCGCGTCGTCATCATGCTCGGCTCCGACCACCACGGGTACGTCGGCCGCATGATGGCCGTGTGCGCGGCCTTCGGGGACACCCCGCACGTCAACCTCGAGATCCTCATCGGCCAGCTCGTCAACCTCGTGAAGGACGGCGAGCCCGTCCGGATGTCGAAGCGCGCGGGGACGATCATCACGATCGACGACCTCGTCGAGGCCGTCGGCGTCGACGCCGCCCGCTACGCGCTGTCGCGCTCCTCGTCGGACCAGCAGATCGACCTCGACCTCGACCTGCTCGCCAGGGCGACGAACGAGAACCCCGTCTTCTACGTCCAGTACGCCCACGCCCGCACCGCCGCGGTGTCCCGCAACGCCGCCGAGGCCGGGGTCCGCCGCGAGGACGGGTTCGACGGCTCGCTGCTCGACCACGAGTCGGAGGCGGTCCTCCTCGGCCTGCTCGCCGACTTCCCGCGGGTCGTCGCCCAGGCCGCGGACCTGCGCGAGCCGCACCGTGTCGCGCGGTACGCCGAGGATGTCGCCGGGGCGTACCACAAGTGGTACGACCAGAAGCGCCGCGTCGTGCCGTGGGGCGAGGAGGAGCTCACCGACGCCCACCGCACGCGCCTGTGGCTCAACGACGCGACGCGCCAGGTGCTCGCGAACGCGCTGGGGCTGCTCGGGGTGAGCGCGCCGGAGCGGATGTGACGCCGGGGCCGCTCGGCGTCCCGTGGTC
>JAEXEM010000181.1 GCA_023401045.1 Actinomycetes bacterium | reverse complement strand
GCCCACGGGCACGAGCGACGTGCTCCTGCGGCGGGCGCCGATCGTGCCCGAGGACGACGACCCGTTCGTGCGGGTGGTCGTGCCGCCGCTCGACGGCTACCCGGAGGGCCTGCCGCACGGCGCGCTGCCACGGCAGCGCCGCGCACCGTCCGGCTCCTGACCCGGCGGCGCCGGAGCGCCCCGGCCCGGACGGGCCGGGGCCTCGTCGCGTCAGGGGCGCGCCGCGAACCGCTCGAGGAGCTCGGCGTGGCCGCCGACGATGATGAGGTCGTTCGCCGAGATGCGGGTCTGCGGGGTCGCGTACTGGAACTCGATGCCGGGTGACTTCACGCCGATGACCGTCACGCCGTACCGCTCGCGGACCTTCGACTGGGCGAGCGTGAACCCCTGCGTCTCCTTCGGCGGGCGCATCTTCACGACGGTGAAGCCGTCCTCGACCTCGATGTAGTCGAGCATCCGCCCGCTGACGAGGTGCGCGACGCGCGCGCCGGCGTCCGCCTCGGGGAGCACGACGTGGTGCGCGCCGATGCGCTGGAGGATGCGCGCGTGCTCGCCCGAGATCGCCTTGGCCCAGATCTGCGGCACCCCGATGTCGACGAGGTTGCCGGTGATGAGCACCGAGGCCTCGAGGTAGGAGCCGACCCCGACGACCGCGACGGGGAACTCCCGTGCCCCGAGCTGCTCGAGCGCGTCGGGGTTGACCGCGTCCGCCTCGACGAGCGGGATGCGCCCGGCCCACTGGGCGATGAGCTCGGGGTTGCGCTCGACGCCGAGGACGTCCTGCCCGAGCCGGTCGAGGGTCGCCGCGATGGCCGAGCCGAAGCGACCGAGCCCGATGACGAGGACGCCCGAGCCGGTCGGGGTCCGGGGCGCGCCGCGGGACTCGCCGCGGCCGCGTGGGCTGTCAGCCAATGATGGGCCTCTCCTCCGGGTAGCGGATGACACGACGACGGTTGCGCAGCGCCAGGGCCGCCGCAAGCGTCATCGTGCCGGTCCGGCCGATGAACATGAGCACGACGAGGACGTGCTTCGCCGGTGTCGGCAGGTCGGCGGTGATGCCCGTCGACAGGCCGCACGTGGCGAACGCCGAGATGACCTCGAACAGCACGCGGTCGAGGGTGAGTCCCGTCATCGCGAGCAGCAGCAGCGTCGCGACGAGGACGATGCTCGCCGAGACGAACGCCACCGCGATGGCGACCTGCAGCGTGTCGCGCGAGATGCGCCGGCCGAACGCCTCGACGTCGCGGTCCCCGCGCCCCTCCGCGACGATCGCGAGGAGCATGACGGCAAGGGTCGTCACCTTGATGCCGCCCGCGGTCGACGCCGAGCCGCCGCCGACGAACATGAGCGCGTCGAGCATGAGCCACGTGCCCTCGTGCATCTCGCCGACGTCGACCGTCGAGAACCCCCCGGACCGGGGCATGACACCGGCGAAGAGCGAGGCGAGCAGCGTGCCGGCGGGGTCGAGCGGGCGGAACGTGCCGGGGTTCGTCCACTCGAAGGCCGCGACGACGACGGACCCGAAGACGACGAGCGCGGCGCTCGTCGTGATCGTCAGCTTCGAGTGCAGGTTCCAGCGGCGGGGCGAGCGCAGGTGGTTGAGGACGTTGAGGATGACGGGGAACCCCAGCGAGCCGATGAACACCCCGACGATGATGGGCAGGAGCATCCACCAGTCGGAGACGAACGGGGCGAGCCCCTCGGGGGTCGGCACGAACCCGGCGTTGTTGAAGGCCGAGATGGCGTAGAAGAGCGCGTGCCACGCCGCCGTCCCCACGTGCTCCTCGTGCAGGACGAGCCGCGGGAACAGGACGATCGCGATGGCGATCTCGAGCGTCGTCGACGTGACGATGACCGTCCGCACGAGCGAGCCGACCTCGCCGAGCCGTGTGACCTTCGTCTCGGACGAGACGAGCAGCCGCTGGGTGAGCCCGATGCGCCGCGACACCGCCATGCCGAGCAGCGACGCGAGCGTCATGACGCCGAGGCCGCCGATCTTGATGGCGACGAGGATGACGACGAGCCCCCACGTCGACCAGTACTCACCGGTGGGGACGACGACGAGGCCGGTGACGGTCGTCGCCGAGGTCGCGGTGAACAGCGCGTCGACGAACGGGGCGCGCCGCCCGCTCGCGGTCGCCCACGGTGCCGAGAGCAGCACCGTCATGAGGGCGATGACGAGGGCGAACACGCCGAGCGCCAACCGGGCGGGGGACTGCCGTGCCGAGTGGTCGACGTACTCGCGCGCGCGCCAGAGCAGGCCGGGCCCCGCCGCCATCCCACCTCCCGCAGTCCCTCGAGCCGTGCTCACCACTCTGGCACCGCACACTCTGGCACGTGCGGTGAGCGGCGTGCGCGCACCGACGCGGCGTGAGGTCGACACGACCGGCCGGTGGTGGGACGGTGAGCCCATGACGGCCACCGACGCGGACCCGGCCGGCCCGGCGAGCCTGCGCGTCGTGTGGTCGACCGAGCTCCTCTCGTACGACTTCGGGGTCGGCCACCCCATGACGTCCGACCGGATCGACCTGACGATCGCGCTCGCCGCCCAGCTCGGTGTGCTCGACCCGCCGGGTGTCCAGGTGGTCGGCGCCAAGCCCGCCTCCGACGCGCTGCTGTCGACCGTCCACGAGCCGGAGTACGTCGCGGCGGTGCACGCCGCCGCCGAGCTCGGGGTGCCCGACCTCGCGCGCGGCCTCGGCACCCGCGACGACCCGGTCTTCGCCGAGATGCACGACGCGGCCGCCCGCGTCGTCGCCGGGACCGTCGACTGCGCGCTCGCGGTCTGGCACGGCACGGCCGAGCACGCGGTCAACGTCGGCGGCGGGCTGCACCACGCGATGCCCGGTGCGGCCTCCGGCTTCTGCGTCTACAACGACGCCGCGGTCGCCATCCGCGCGCTGCTCGCGGAGGGCGCGCAGCGCGTCGCGTACGTCGACATCGACGCGCACCACGGCGACGGGGTGCAGGCCGTGTTCTGGGACGACCCGCGCGTCCTCACCGTGTCGGTGCACGAGACGGGGCTCGCGCTCTTCCCGGGCACGGGGTTCCCGACCGAGACCGGCGGCCCGCACGCCGAGGGCACCTCGGTCAACGTCGCGCTGCCGTCGCGCACCGACGACGCCGGCTGGCTGCGTGCGATCGACGCCGTCGTGCCGGAGGTGCTGCGCGAGTTCGCGCCCGAGGTGCTCGTCACCCAGCACGGCTGCGACACCCACCGTCTCGACCCGCTCGCGACGCTGCGGGTCTCGGTCGACGCGCAGCGCGCCGTCGCCCAGCAGCTGCACGACCTCGCGCACGAGGTGTGCGCGGGGCGGTGGGTCGCGCTCGGTGGCGGGGGCTACGCGACGCTCGACGTCGTGCCACGCTCGTGGACCCACCTCCTCGGGATCGCCGGGCACCGGCCCGTCGACCCGGGGACGCCGGTCCCGCAGGTGTGGCTCGACGCGGTGCGCCTGCGCTTCGGGCGGGACGCCGTGCCGTGGATGACGGACCACGCGCCGGTGACGTTCCGGCCCTGGTCCGGCGGCTACGACCCGGACGACGAGGTCGACCGTGCCGTCCGTGCGACGCGCGCGGCGGTGTTCCCGTCGCTCGGTCTCCACGTCGACGCCTACTGAGCGCCGTCTCCTGAGCGACCCGCGGGTCGCGGGGCGGGTGCTCCGCCCGGGTGTCCCGGCTTTCCCACCTGTCACGTGCGCCACTACGCTGGACGGACGCATCCGGGTCGGGTGCACGGCGCCGGCGCACCGGCCGACACAGGAGGACCGGATGAGCGGGGAGCAGGGCGGACCGCAGGCCCGCGTGCGGTTCCTCACCGTCAACGAGGTGGCGGACCTCATGCGCGTCTCGCGGATGACCGTCTACCGCCTCGTCCACGCCGGTGAGCTGCCCGCGGTCCGCGTCGGGCGGTCGTTCCGGGTGCCGCAGGACGCGCTCGACGCCTACCTGCGGTCGTCGGCGACCGTCGAGCACCTCGACGAGCACCGCCGGACGTCCTGAGGGGAGCGCCGCGGGGGTGGGGGCGTTCGCGGTCCTGCCGCCCGATCGCGTAAGGTGGGCCCCCGGACTTCCGTATGTGCGTGGGGCGATGAGCGACGCGCACCGCGTCGATCGACCACCACTCACGGCCCTGCCGGGCCGTGACCGGACACGAGTGAGGACCGTATGGGCTCCGTCATCAAGAAGCGCCGCAAGCGCATGGCGAAGAAGAAGCACCGTAAGCTGCTCCGCAAGACGCGTCACCAGCGTCGTAACAAGAAGTGAGCTGAGCGCCGCTCGTCGGCGCGCAGTGCACCCAGGGCCCGGTCGGACGACCGGGCCCGACGTGTGCCCGGGGCCGCCGGCCCGTGGCGACGAGGCCGTCGCCACCGTGCCGCACCGCCGGGTCGCGGTCCGGTGCGCGACGGGAGGGAGCACGGGTGGCACGACGGCCTGACGGCCACGTGACGATGCACGACGTCGCCGACCGCGCGGGTGTGTCGATCAAGACGGTGTCGAACGTCGTCAACGGCCACCCGTACGTCCGTGCCGCGACCCGGGAGCGTGTCGAGCGGGCGATCGCCGAGCTCGGCTACCGGGTGAACGTCACCGCCCGCAACCTGCGCCGCGGGCGGACCGGCCTCGTGGGGCTCGCCGTGCCCGAGCTGTCCCTGCCGTACTTCGCCGAGCTGGCGGACTCGGTCATCCGCGCGGCGGAGGAGCACGGCCTCACGGTCGTCGTCGAGCAGACGGGCGGGTCGCGCGAGCGCGAGCTCGAGGTGCTGCGCGGCCAGCGCCGCCGGTTCACCGACGGCCTCGTCTACTCGCCCCTCGCGCTCGGCCCGGACGACGTCGCCGAGCTCGACGTCGTCGACTACCCGATGGTGCTGCTCGGCGAGCGGATCTTCGGGGGCCCGGCGGATCACGTGACGATGAGCAACGTCGAGGCCGCGCGGGCCGCGACGCAGCACCTGCTCGACCTCGGCCGGCGGCGGATCGCCGTCGTCGGCGCGCACCCGGGCGAGATGGTCGGCTCCGCGGCGCTGCGGGTCGAGGGGTACGCCGCGGCGCTGGCCGCCGCCGGGGTGCCGGTCGATCACCGCAGGTACGGCTCGCTCGTCCACGCGTTCGCGAATTTTTTCCCGCTCGGCGGCGACAGCGCGACGGCGACTGCGGACTTCATCTCCGCGTTTCGGGCTCACCTCAGCCGCTGAGGGCACGGTTACATCGGACTTCGGCAAGGCTTTCGCGAAGGCGTCGGTACCCTTGACGCCGTGCCGTCGAAATCGTCGAAGTCATCGAAGAACGCCAGCTATGACCTGAAGGCCGCGGACCGGAAGCGGGACTGGGTGGTCAAGGGCGGGCTGACCGCGCTTGTCATCGTCTTCGCCGTGGTCCTGGTGGCGTACATCGTCATGAACGGCAAGCCCAAGGCCGACCCGCACAAGGTCCAGGCCGTCCAGATCGCGGCCAGCAACGTCGTCACCAATCCCGGCACCAAGGACCCGAAGGTCACCCTGACGATCTACGAGGACTTCCTCTGCCCGGTCTGCGGCGTCTTCGAGAAGACGTACGGCCCGACCATCGCCAAGCTGATCGACAACGGCGACATCGCCGTCGACTACAACATCGTCTCGATCATCGGCCGCGGCGATCCGAAGTCGTACTC
>JAEXEM010000119.1 GCA_023401045.1 Actinomycetes bacterium | reverse complement strand
CGGCCGGCCCGTCGTCGTCCTCGGGTCGTTGTGGGTCGCGCAGGGGGCACCGGAAACGGGGCGAACCGGACGGTGCCGGGCGAGTTCACCAGATAGTTACTGTCGGGTAGTTGCGACGAAGCGGATCAACCACGCAGGGTGAGACCCGGCCGTCCCCGGGGCGGCCGCTGCCTGCGCGACGAGGCGTGGTCCACCCGCCCCTCGCCGTGCCCGACGGAGGAGATCTGCGTGCACGCACGACGACGGTCCACCGGGGCGCTCGCCGCCCTGGCCGTGATGCTCACCGGTGGCGTCGCCACCGCCGGCGGCGCGCAGGCGGCGGTGTCGCCCGACGCGCCCCTGCTCGTCAACGAGGTGTACGGCGGCGGGGGCAACTCCGGCGCGCCGTTCGACCGTGACTTCGTCGAGCTGCACAACCCCGGTGACGCCCCCGCCGACCTGTCCGGGTACTCGTTGCAGTACGCGTCGGCGGCGGGCAGCACGTGGCAGGTGACGCCGCTGTCCGGCAGCGTGCCGGCGGGCGGGACGTTCGTCGTCGGGCAGGCCTTCGGCACGAACACCGCCGCGGCCGACGTGCCGGTCGACCTCGAGGGCACCGGTGTGGCGATGAGCGGCACGACGGGCAAGGTCGCGCTCGTCGCCGGGACGGCAGCGCTCACGTGCGCCACGGGGTGCGCCCAGGTCGAGACCGTCGTCGACCTCGTCGGGTGGGGGTCGGGCGCGTCGTCGTTCGCGGGCTCCGGCGCGGCGCCCGGGACGACGAACGCGACGTCGGTGCAGCGCGACGCCGACCACGGGCACACCGCCGACAACGCCGCGGACTTCGCGGTCGGCGCGCCGACCCCGCAGCCCGCCGGCACGCCGCCGGGGGAGCCGGGGACGCCGCAGGAGGTGACCATCGCCGAGGTGCAGGGCACCGGCGACGCGTCGCCGCTCGTGGGGCGTCGGGTGACGACCTCCGGCGTCGTCACCGCGGCGTACCCGACCGGCGGGTACGCCGGCTACGTGCTGCAGACGCCCGGCACCGGCGGGGACGCCGTGCGCAGCGGGTCCCACGCCGTCTTCGTCCACTCCCCGAGCACGGTCGGCGGGGTCGAGGTGGGTGCCCACCTGCGCGTCACCGGCGAGGTCGGGGAGTTCAACGGGCTCACGCAGGTCAGCGTCGCGGCGACCGCCGACGTCGAGGAGCTGCCGGCCGCGCAGGCGCCGACGCCGGTGACCGCCGCGTGGCCGGCGGACGCCGCCGCCCGTGAGGCCCTCGAGTCGATGCTCTTCCTGCCGACCGGAGACCTCACCGTCTCGAACACGTACAGCACGAACCAGTACGGCGAGGTCGGCCTGGCGACCGGGACGACGCCGCTGCTGCAGCCGACGGAGGTCGCCCGGCCCGGCACCCCGGAAGCCGCCGCGGTCGCCGCCGACAACGCCGCGCGCGGTGTCGTGCTCGACGACGGCGCGTCGACGAACTACCTCGGCTCCGGCAACGGCGGCCTCACGCCGCCGTACGTCTCGCTCGAGAACCCGGTGCGCGTCGGCGCGGCGGTGCAGGTGACCGAGCCGCTCGTCGTCGACTGGCGCAACGGCACGTGGAAGCTCAACCCGACGACCCCGCTCGTCGCGGGCGGACCGGCGCCGGTGACGTTCGAGGACGACCGCACGGCGGCGCCCGAGCCGGTCGGCGGCGACGTGTCCGTCGCGTCGTTCAACGTCCTCAACTACTTCACGACCCTCGGTGAGGAGACCGCCTCGTGCGTCGCCTACACCGCCCCCGGCGGGGAGCCCGTCACGGTGCGCGAGGGCTGCGACCAGCGCGGTGCGTGGGACGCGGCCGACCTCGAGCGGCAGCAGAGCAAGATCGTCGCCGCGATCGACGCGCTCGACGCCGACGTCGTCGGGCTGCTGGAGATCGAGAACTCGGCCCGCGTCGACGGGGTGGCCGACGAGGCGCTCGCGACGCTCGTCGAGGCGCTCAACGCGGCGGCCGGCGAGGAGCGCTGGGCGTTCGTGCCCTCCTCCGACGAGCTGCCGCCGGCGGCCGAGCAGGACGTCATCACCAACGCGATCATCTACCAGCCGTCCGCGGTCGAGCGCACCGGTGCCTCACGGGCCCTGGGCGACCAGAGCGGTGACGACGAGGCGTTCGGCAACGCCCGCGAGCCGATCGGCCAGGTCTTCACCCCGACCGGCGGCGGCGAGCCGTTCCTCGTCGTCGTCAACCACCTCAAGTCGAAGGGCTCGGCCGGTCCGTGGCCCGGCGACGAGGACGCCGGTGACGGCCAGGGCGCCTCCAACGAGTCCCGCGTCCGCCAGGCGACGGCGCTGCGCGACTGGGTCCCCACGGTCCAGGGCGACGCGACCGCGGTGGCCCTCGTCGGGGACTTCAACGCGTACACGCACGAGGACCCGCTGCAGGTGCTCTACGACGCGGGGTACGTCGACGCCGCCGCCCGGCTCGCGCCGGGGCAGTACTCGTACTCCTACCAGGGCCTGTCCGGCTCGCTCGACCACGTCCTGCTCAACGAGGCCGCGGCCGCGCGGGCGACCGGCGCCGACGTGTGGGAGATCAACGCCGAGGAGTCGATCGCGCTCGAGTACAGCCGGTACGGCTACCACGGCACGACGTTCCACGCCCCGGACCCGTACCGGTCCTCCGACCACGACCCGGTCGTCGTGGGCCTGTCGGCCCGGGACGCGAACGACGGCCCCGTCGACCTCACGTTCCTCAACATCAACGACTTCCACGGGCGCATCGACGCCAACACGGTGAAGTTCGCGGGGACGGTCGAGCAGCAGCGCGCGGCCGCCGACGGCCCCGTCGCGTTCCTCTCGGCGGGGGACAACATCGGCGCCTCGCTGTTCGCCTCGGCCGTGCAGGGCGACCAGCCGACGATCGACGTGCTCAACGCACTCGACCTGCGCGCGGCGGCCATCGGCAACCACGAGCTCGACAAGGGGTACGACGACCTCGTCGACCGTGTCGTCGCCGGCGGTGAGAACGCCGAGTTCGCCTACCTGGGGGCGAACGTCTACGCGAAGGGCACGACGACGCCGGCGCTCGACGAGTACGCGCTCATCGACATGGGCGGGGTGACGGTCGGCGTCATCGGCGCCGTCACGGAGGAGACGCCGACGCTCGTCACACCGGGCGGCATCGCGACGCTCGACTTCGGCGACCCCGTCGAGGCGGTCAACCGCGTCGCCGCGCAGCTCACCGACGGCGACGAGTCGAACGGTGAGGCGGACGTCCTCGTCGCGCAGTACCACGAGGGTGCGGGCGCCGGGACGCCGGACGGCTCCACGCTCGAGGAGGAGGTCGCCGCGGGTGGTGCGTTCGCGCAGATCGTCACGGCGACGGACCCCGCGGTCGACGTCGTCTTCACGGGCCACACGCACAAGCAGTACGCGTGGCTCGCGGGGGACGGCGACGTGCGGCGGCCGGTCGTCCAGACCGGCTCCTACGGCGAGCTCCTCGGCAAGGTCGTGCTCACGTACGACCCGGCGACGGACGAGGTCACGGCGGTGACGGCGGAGAACGTCGCCCGCACGACGACCGCGGACGCCGAGCTCGTCGCGGCCTACCCGCGGGTCGCCGAGGTCCAGGCGATCGTCGCCGCGGCCCTCGCGTACGCGCAGGAGGTCGGCGCCGAGCCGGTCGGCTCGGTGACGGCCGACGTGACGACCGCGTTCAGCGGCGGCGCGTACGTCGACGGCGTCTACCAGGGCTCGGCCCCGGGCACGACGACCGGTCGCGACGACCGCAGCCGCGAGTCGACGCTCGGCAGCCTCGTCGCCGACGCCCTGCTCGACACGCTGGCGTCGCCGGAGCGTGGCGGCGCCGACATCGGCGTCGTCAACCCCGGTGGTCTGCGCGCCGAGCTGCTCCACGCGCCCGACGGCGTCATCACGTACGCCGAGGCCAACGCGGTGCTGCCGTTCGTCAACAACCTCTGGACGACCACCCTCACCGGTGCGCAGGTCGTGACGATGCTCGAGCAGCAGTGGCAGACGAACGCCGACGGCACGATCCCGAGCCGGCCGTACCTCCAGCTCGGGCTGTCGGAGAACGTCTCGTACACGTACGACGCGTCCCGCCCGCTCGGCGACCGCATCACGTCGGTCACCGTCGACGGCGCGCCGATCGACCTCGACGCCGACTACCGCATCGGCACGTTCTCGTTCCTCGCCCAGGGCGGGGACAACTTCCGGGTCCTCGCCGAGGGCACGGGGACGGCCGACTCGGGGCTCATCGACCGGGACGCGTGGATCGCCTACCTCGAGGCGCACCCGGGGATCTCCCCGGACGTCGCGGAGCGGGCGGTCGCCGTCCCGGCGCTCGACGAGCCGGTCGCACCGGGCGAGGAGCTGTCGTTCACCGTCGGCGGGATCAACCTCACGAGCCTCGGCGCCCCCGAGAACACGCAGGTCGAGGTGCTGTGGGGCGAGGAGTCGCTCGGCACGTTCCCGCTCGTGCGGGGCGACGGGCCGGACGCCTCGGCGCAGGTGACCGTGACCGTGCCGGCGGGCGCCGAGCCCGGCGAGCACCTCCTCACGGTCGTCGCGGCGCCCAGCGGCACGACGGCGACGGTGCCCGTCACCGTCGAGGCGGGGCTGCCCGCGTCGACGACGACGCTCACCGCGTCGCCCGACACCCAGGTGCACGGCGCGCACGGGCAGCGCGTGCGGCTCGTCGCGACGGTCACCGGCCCGACGGCCGTCTCGGGCACCGTCGAGCTGTCGGCCGGTGACCGGTCGTTCGGCACCGCGACGCTGCGCGGTGGTCGGGCGACCGTCACGCTGCCCGCCTCGACACCGGCCGGCACCTACGAGGTCGTCGCGGTGTACGGCGGGAACGCGGTGCTCGCGGGCTCGACGTCGCAGCCGGTGACGGTGACGGTCGAGCAGGCGGCGAGCACGACGTCCCTCACCGTCCTGCAGTCGCCGCTGCCGCGTCTGCTGCCCTCGACATGGGTCGCGACCGTCGGCCTCGACTCCCGTGCGCTCGCGTCGGGCACCGTCGAGCTGCGCGAGGGTGACCGGGTCGTCTCCCGGGCGACCGTCGTGCTCGGCGTCGCCATCGGGACGGTGCCCCGTGACCTCGGGTCCGGCGCGCACCGGCTCACCGCGGTGTTCGTGCCGTCCGACCCGCAGAACGTCGCAGGGAGCGCGAGCCGGGCCGTGAGCGTCCGCGGCTGACGTGGGGCGACGACGGGCCCGTCCCCTTCGTCGGGGGCGGGCCCGTCGTCACGCGTCGCCCGTGCGCACGGGCGGGTGGTGCCGTCGTCAGCGCCCGACGTACTCCTGGTACGCGGGCAGGTCGAGCACGCCGTTCCCGGAGAGCCCGATGACGATCGTCTCGTCCGTCGTCGCGGCGCGGGCGTGGGCGAGCGCCGCGGCGACCGCGTGCGTCGACTCCGGCGCCGGGACGATGCCCTCGGCGCGCGCGAACTCGATCCCGCCCGCGAACGCCGTCTCCTGGTCGACGGCGACGGCCTCCATGAGCCCGAGCGCGTAGGCGTGCGACACCATCGGCGCCATGCCGTGGTAGCGCAGGCCCCCGGCGTGGATGGGCGGCGGGACGAAGTCCTTGCCGAGCGTGTGCATCTTGAGCAGCGGCGTCAGCCCCGCGACGTCGCCGAAGTCGTACCGGTACTCGCCCTGCGTGAGCGACGGGCACGCCGCCGGCTCGCACGCGACGACCCGGGTCGTCGTGCCGTCGCGCAGGTTGCGGCCGAGGAAGGGGAACGACAGCCCGCCGAGGTTCGAGCCGCCGCCGGCGCACCCGAAGACGACGTCGGCGCTCTCGCCGATCTCGTCGAGCTGCGCGAGTGCCTCGACACCGATGACGCTCTGGTGCAGCAGGACGTGGTTGAGCACCGAGCCCAGCGCGTAGTGCGCGGACGGGTCCTTCGCCGCCGACTCGACCGCCTCGCTGATCGCCATGCCGAGCGAGCCCGTCGTCGTCGGGTCCGCGGCGAGCATCGCGCGCCCCGCCTCGGTGAGGTCGGACGGCGAGGGGTGGCACGTCGCGCCGTACGTCTCCATCTGCATCCGCCGGTACGGCTTGGCGTCGTACGACGCCCGCACCTGCCACACCTCGCACTCGAGGCCGAGCAGCGCGCAGGCCATCGACAGCGACGCCCCCCACTGACCGGCGCCGGTCTCGGTCGTCAGGCGGGTGGTGCCCTCGACGGCGTTGTAGTACGCCTGCGCGACCGCGGTGTTCGGCTTGTGCGAGCCCGCGGGGGAGACGCCCTCGTACTTGTAGAAGATCTTCGCCGGCGTGCCGAGCGCACGCTCGAGACGCCGCGCCCGCACGAGCGGCGACGGCCGCCAGAGCGCGTAGACCTCGCGCACGGTCTGCGGGATCTCGACCCAGCGCTCGGTCGAGACCTCCTGGGCGATGAGCGCCATGGGGAACAGCGGTGCGAGGTCGTCGGGGGTGAGCGGCTCGCGCGTGCCCGGGTGCAGGGCAGGCGGGCACGGCTCGGGCAGGTCCGCCGCGAGGTTGTACCAGTGCGTCGGCACGGTCGACGGCACGCCCGTGCCGCCCGGGTCGGTGAGCGGCAGCCGGGTGGCTCCGGGGGAGGTGGTCATCAACGCCTCGCAGTCGTCGGGCGCTCGCGCGCAGGTGCGTCGCGGACCGTCGGGACCTCGGCGACCCGCAGCGCGAGCGTAGCCCCGCGCGCCGCTGCCCGTGCCCGGTTCGCGCCGCTCGTCCGGGACGTCCACCCGTCGAGACCGGCGCGCACCGTCACCCGCGTGCGGGTCTAGGGTCGGTGCCGAGACACGGGGTGCCCTGCAACCGGCAGGGCTGAGATCACACCCGTCGAACCTGATCTCGTTAGCACGAGCGAAGGGATGTCCCTCATGACGTCTGCCGTCCCCACGTCCGGATCCACCCCCGGCGGGCCGCCCGCCGCGCTCGCGGGACGCGCCGGGGCCGCGCTCGCGGACCTGCGCGCCCGCACGCCACTGGTCCAGTGCCTGACGAACGAGGTGACGACGAACCTCGTCGCCAACACCCTGCTCGCCGTCGGCGCCTCGCCCGCGATGGCCGCCGTGCCAGGCGAGGCCGAGGAGCTCGCCGGTGCCGCCGGGGCGGTGCTCGTCAACCTCGGGACGCCGGGCCCGGACCTGCGGGCGTGCGCGGAGGCCACGGT
>JAEXEM010000469.1 GCA_023401045.1 Actinomycetes bacterium | reverse complement strand
GGGCCGGGGGTGGGGGAGGGCACGGTGCGGTGCCCTCCCGCACGCGCTCACACCTCGATGCCCTCGAACAGCTCGGTGACGAGCGCGGCCACGGGGGACCGCTCGGACCGCGTGAGCGTGACGTGCGCGAACAGCGGGTGCCCCTTGAGCGCCTCGATGACGGCCGCGACCCCGTCGTGCCGCCCGACCCGCAGGTTGTCGCGCTGCGCGACGTCGTGCGTGAGGACGACGCGCGAGGACTGCCCGATGCGCGAGAGCACCGTGAGGAGCACGTTGCGCTCGAGCGACTGCGCCTCGTCGACGATGACGAACGCGTCGTGCAGGGACCGCCCGCGGATGTGCGTGAGCGGCAGCACCTCGAGCAGGTCACGGTCGAGGACCTCCTCGACGACCTCCGTGCTCACGAGCGCCCCGAGCGTGTCGAACACGGCCTGCGCCCACGGGTTCATCTTCTCGGCCTCGCTGCCGGGCAGGTAGCCGAGGTCCTGACCGCCGACCGCGTACAGCGGCCGGAAGACCATGACCTTGCGGTGCTGCCGGCGCTCGAGCACCGCCTCGAGGCCGGCGCACAGCGCGAGCGCCGACTTGCCGGTGCCCGCGCGCCCGCCGAGGGACACGATCCCGATCTCCTCGTCGAGGAGCAGGTCGATGGCGATGCGCTGCTCCGCCGAGCGCCCGTGGACGCCGAAGACGTCCTGGTCCCCACGGACGAGCTGGACGTGCTTGTCCGCGGTCACCCGCCCGAGAGCCGACCCGCGCGGGCTGTGGAGCACGAGCCCCGTGTGGCACGGCAGGTCCGTGGTCCCCGTGGTCGCCCCGTCGGCGCCGAGGACGTCCGCGAGCGCGACCGACTCGTGCTCCCACAGGTCGGCCATCTGCTGCTCGGTGAGGTCGAGGGCGTCCATCCCGGTCCACCCCGAGTCCACCGCCAGCTCGGCGCGGTACTCCTCGGCGGCGAGGCCGACCGCGGACGCCTTCACCCGCATCGGGAGGTCCTTCGAGACGACGACGACCTCGCTGCCCTCGCGGGCGAGGTTGGCCGCGACGGCGAGGATGCGCGAGTCGTTGTCCCCGAGCCGGAAGCCGCTGGGCAGCACGTCCGGGTCGACGTGGTTGAGCTCGACGCGCAGCGTCCCGCCCTGCTCCCCGACGGGCACCGGCGCGTCGAGGCGGCCGTGCCGGATCCGCAGGTCGTCGAGCAGGCGCAGCGCGCTGCGCGCGAAGTACCCGAGCTCGGCGTGGTGCCGCTTGGCCTCGAGCTCGGTGACGACGACGACCGGGAGGACGACGTCGTGCTCGGCGAACCGGTGGACGGCGCGCGGGTCGGACAGGAGGACGGAGGTGTCGAGGACGTACGTCAGGCGGGTTCCGGGTGAGGAGCCGTCGGCACCGGTCGGTGCGTCGGTCGGCGCGGGGGCGGTCCCCCGGTCGTGCTGCGGGGTGTGGTCCACGGCAGGCTCCCCTCGGGCGCTCACTGCGCCGGTGCGGGCGCTTCCCGACGATCCCTGGCGCTCGCGGCGCGGGCGGGTCGGCGTTCGGCGGCGGGACGGGGTCGGCCGGCCGAGGGCCGGGTCCGGCCCTCCTCCCGGAGCGCATGCTCCATGGGCTGGCCTCCCGGAGGTGACGGGCGTCACCCTCCGACGGAAAGGTAACCCCCGTCACAGCCGGCGCGGGGCGACACGCGTGCGCCGACACGCAGCGTTCACCTGCGGTCCGCATGGTGGTCGGTGCGCGACCGCACGCCACCGACGCGCGGCGTCCGGGGTTGCGCACGGACCGGACGCGGACCGTGCGGCCCGCTCGCAGGTCAGCGGCCGAGCCGGCGCTCCCGCTGGGTGTAGGCGCGCACCGCGCGGAGGAAGTCCACCCGCCGGAAGTCCGGCCAGTACGCCTCGCAGAAGTAGAACTCCGAGTGCGCGCTCTGCCAGAGGAGGAACCCGCCGAGCCGCTGCTCGCCGGACGTGCGGATGACGAGGTCGGGGTCGGGCTGCCCCGTGGTGTAGAGGTGCTCGGCGATGTGCTCGACGTCGAACGCCTCGGCGAGCTCGTCGAGGCTCGAGCCGGCCTCGGCGTGCAGGCGCAGGAAGGAGCGGACGGCGTCGGCGATCTCGCGCCGGCCGCCGTACCCCACGGCGGTGTTGACGTGCAGCCCCTCGACGTCGGCCGTCGCGTCCTCCGCCGCCTTGAGGGCGGCGGCGGTGCGGTCGGGCAGCATGTCGAGCGCGCCGACGGCCTGGATCCGCCAGCGGCGCTCGGCGGCGAGCTCGCTGACGACGTCCTCGATGACCCGCAGCAGCGGCTCGAGCTCGGCGGGGTCGCGGGCGAGGTTGTCGGTCGAGAGCAGCCACAGCGTGACGACCTCGACGCCGACGTCCTCGCTCCACTCGAGCAGGTCGCTGATCTTGTCCGCTCCCCGCCGCCAGCCGGTCGCGGAGGACACACCGCTGCCGCGCGCCCAGCGGCGGTTGCCGTCGAGGATGACGCCGACGTGCCGCGGCACCTCGTCACGGGGCAGCGAGGCCGCCAGACGGCGTTCGTACAGGCCGTAGAGCAACTGGTGCGGCATGCGCACGCGCGGGCCTCCCTCGGGCGCCAGGTCGGACGGGACAACGGTAGCGGGCGAGGTTGTGCGGTGGGGTGGGTGCGCGTCGACACGTCCCTTACCGAGACGTAACCTACGGAGACGTAGGTACGACCGACGAAGGTGGGCACCCGACGCATGAGCACCTCCTCCCCCGGGCGCAGCGGCACCCCCGCACAGCCCGACACGGCCGTCGACACGCGCACCGCACCGGCCGACCCGCGCAGCGGGCTCGGACGTGCCGCCGACGCGGTCGGCGACGCCGTCGAGCAGGTCGTCGAGAACGTCAAGCCCCGCCTGCGCGGCTGGATCCACGCCGGCGTCGCACCGTTCGTCCTCGTGGCGTCGATCGTCCTCGTCGCGCTGTCCCCGACCCCCGCGGCACGGTGGGCGAACGCGGTGTTCGGGATGTCGGCCGTCATGCTCTTCGGCACGAGCGCGATCTACCACCGCGGGACCTGGTCGCCGCGGGTCGCCGGCGTGCTGCGCCGCCTCGACCACACGAACATCTTCCTCATCATCGCGGGCACCTACACGCCGCTCGCCGTGCTGCTGCTGCCCGCGGCGACGGCGCGGACCCTGCTCCTCGTCGTGTGGTCCGGTGCGCTCGTCGGGCTGCTCGCGCGGATCTTCTGGCTCAACGCCCCGCGCTGGGTGTACGTCCCCATCTACGTCGCCCTCGGCTGGGTGGCCGTCGGCTTCATGCCGCAGTTCTGGCAGTCGGGCGGGCCGACGATCGTCTGGCTCGTGGCGGGCGGCGGCCTGGCCTACACCGTCGGCGCCGTCGTCTACGGGACGAAGAAGCCCAACCCGAGCCCACGCTGGTTCGGGTTCCACGAGATCTTCCACGCGCTCACGGTCGTCGGGTACGGGTGCCACTTCGTCGCGGTGGCGATCGCCACGTTCGACTG
>JAEXEM010000465.1 GCA_023401045.1 Actinomycetes bacterium | reverse complement strand
GCGCCTGCCGCGCGCCAGGGACGCGGACGCCCCGCCCGGGCTCCCGGGCGGGGCGTCGCTCGTCGTCGGTCCGGCTCACCCGCCGGGCTGGCCGCCTCCGCCGGCGGGGGTCACCTGCACGGTGACGGTCGCGGAGGACGACTGCCAGGCGGTGTCGTCCGGCACGTAGCGCACCTCGAGCTGGGCGCCGCCGGTCGGCCACCCGGCCGTCGGGACGGTGACGGTCGCGCTGCCGCCGGAGAGCGCCGTCTCCCCGACGACCTGCTGGCCGCGGAGCACCTGGACCCGGCCCGGTGGCGTCCCCGCCCCGGATGTGACCTGCGCCGTCACGGTGATCTGGTCGCCGACGGTGACGGCACCGGGAGCCTGCGCGCTCGTGCTCGTCGCCGTGCTCGTCGTGGCCGTGACGAGGAGCTGGGTCGTGCCCGCCGGGACGCTCGGGTGCGAGAGCTGCACCCCGTGGCCGGGTGCCGTCGACGCCGTGAGCGACGCGCTCGGGCCGGACGCCGCGCGCGGCAGGTGGAGCACCGAGTCGCTCGCCCCGGGCAGCAGCCGCACCGTGCGCGCCGTGCCGCCCGTCGGCGTGACGACGACGTCGACCCACGGCGCCGGGCCGGTGGCCCGCAGGCGCAGCTCGACCTCGGCGAGCGTGAGCGGGACCGTGCGGTCGCCCTGGACGTCGACCTGCTGCGTCACCGTCGCGAGGTGCCCGGCAGGTCCGGCCGCCGTCACGGTCCACTGCCCACGCGTCACCTGGGCGAACGTCGTCACGTACGCGCTGCCGGAGCGTGCCACGGGCTGCGGGCCGAGCACCCGGCCGGTGCTCGACGTCAGCGTGACGAGACCACCGGTGAGGTCGGCGCCCAGCGAGGAGGTGAGCTCGACCGTCACGGTGTGCCGCGCCGCGGCGATCGTCACGTCGAGCACGACCGCCTGCCCGGGGACGACCTGTACGCTGCGCGTCGTCGTCGTGCCCTGCCAGGAGATCGACACGGTGTACGGCCCGCCGCCGAGCCCGCTGACGAGGTAGCGCCCCGCCTGGTCGGTCTGCACGGTCGAGCCCGCGCCGCCCCCGACCGGGGTGACCGTCACCTGCGCGCCCTCGACGGCGTCCGTGCTGCCGTCCGGCTGCTCACCGGTGAGGACGCCCTGGAGGGAGCCCGTGGGGGTCGCGAGCGGCACCTCGACGCGCGCCGGCTGGCCGGGGCCGACGGTGACGCGCGTGCTCACCGTCGTGTAGCCCGTCGTCGACGGCACGACCCACAGGGTGTACGTGAGCGGCAGCAGGTCCCGGAAGACGTACTCGCCGTCCTCGACGGCCGGCGGGGCGACCGTCACGGCGTGGTCGGAGTAGGACAGGCGCACCTGCAGCCCGGTGCTCACCGCCTGCCCGGACGCGTCGGTCACCCGCACCGTGAGGGTCGAGCCGAGCGGTGACAGCCCGACGTCCACGGTGCGCGGACCGGTCGTCACCGTCGTCGTCCGGTCGTCCGTCGTGTGGTCCGCCGCGGCCGTGCGCATCGACCACGTCCCGGCCCACAGCCCCTCGGTCGTGAGGTCGCCGGTGAGCGTGTAGGTGCCGGTGGAGTCGGTCGTCGCGGTGCGGGTGACGGTCGTGGCGCCGGTCGGCCCGGCCGGGCCCTCGGCGCTCACGGTGGCGCCCGGCAGCGCGACCGTCCACCCCGGGCCGAGGAGCGTCGAGACCTTCCCGGTGATCCGGCCCAGACCCACGAGCGCGACCGTCGGGGTCGCGGTCTGCCCGGCGGTGACGGTCGTCGTCACCGGGGCCGGCGTGCGGAACCCGGCGGCGACGACGCGCACCTCGACGTCACCGACCGGCACGTCGGGGAAGTCGACCTGGGCCGCGGCCCGCACCGTCCGCTCGGCGACGACGTCGCCGTCGCGCAGGATCTGCACGCGGGTGTCGCCCAGCGGTGCGGCGGCGTCCGGTGCGAGCGTCACACGTACCGCGCCGTCCCGGTCGAGCACCCACTCGAGGTCCGTCACCTGCGGTGTCGCGCTCGTCCGGTAGGGAACGTCGACGACGACCTCGGCACCGCCCTGCGCGGTCCAGCCGGGGGAGCGGACGACCATCCGGTACGTGCCCGGCCGCAGCCGGTTCTCGACACCGAGGGTGCTGTCGACGAAGGTGAGCGCGAACCGCGTGCCACCGGTCACCGGGGTGCCGGTCGCGCTCGGGGTGAGGCGCAGCGTGCCCGTGCCCGGCGGTGCCTGGAGCACCTCGAAGGCGATCGTCGAGGGCAGCGCCGCCACGGCGGGCTGCAGGACGACGGACGCGTCGAGCTCCTGGAAGCCGGGCACGAGGACCATGCGGTCGAGCCCGGCGAGCTCGACGTCCTCGAGCCGGACGGTCTCGTAGCCGTCGGCCGTGGCGACGGCGGTGACGAGCCCGTGGACGAGCGGCAGCGTCGGCCGCCCCGCGCAGTCGCCGGTCGCCGTCGTGCAGACGAGCGCGACGCCGTTGGCGTCGGCCGTGAAGGTCTGGCTGCGGCGCACCTCGGTCGTGCCGGAGTAGCCGGTGATGCCGGTGACGGTCACCTGGGCGCCGGGGACCGCCCGGAACGCGTCGTCGGCGGTCTGCACGACGACCGCGACGGCCTTGTGGCTCAGCGGTGTCGCGAGGACGACCGTGGCGTCGAGCTGCTGGTTGAGGCTGATCTGCCGCCGGATCGTCGTCTCGAGGCTCGGGTCGTCCGCAGCCGTGACGACGAGGTCGTACGTGCCCGACGTCAGGCCGGTCACCTCCGCGACGCCGTCCGCGTCGCTCGTCGCGGTGCGCTGCGTCGTGCCACCGACCTGCACCGCCTCGACGGTCGCGTTCGCGGCGACCTCGATGGCGCCGGTGACCCCGGCGCGCAGCGTCGAGACCCGGATGATGCCGAGCCGCTCGATCGTCGTGTCGAAGCGGCGGGTCTCACCCGGCATGAGGACGACGCGCACGGGGTCGGGCACGACCCAGCCGTCCGGCAGGCCGGCGACCGCGACCTCCCACGTGCCGGCGGGCAGGCGCCGCAGCTCGTACATGCCCTGGACGACCTCGCCGCAGCGGGCGTCGGTGCCGGTGCACGTCGCGGTCGCACCGTCGCACGTCGTCGTCGAGCCGGGCGGGCGGGCGACCACGCACAGCCCCGAGGGCAGCACCCCGACGCGCGGCAGGACGCTGCCGACGAGCGACGGGGACGGCGTGAGCGGCACGGTCGCGGCCTCGACGAGCGTGCCCATGGGGACGGTGACGGCGACCGTCGCGCTCTCGTACCCCGGCACCGAGATGCTCAGCGTGTAGCGCCCCGGCAGCAGGCCCGGCTCGCCCTGGCCGGGCAGCACGTACGCCTCGTCGGGGGCGGCGGTGGCCGTCACGGTGCGGGACGTGCCGTCCAGCGAGTACGCCGTCGTCGTCACGGTGATGACGCACGGCACGCCGGTGCCCGTGCAGTCGACGCGCCCTCCGGTCGACGCGTCGGTCACCCGGCCGGTCACGCTCGACGTCGCGTCGAGGCCGTCGCCCGGCATGACCGCGAGCACGAGGTCGGACGTCGTCGTGCCGCCCGGGGTGACGGTCACCTGCGCGTAGCCGGTGTGGTGGCCGAACGCCTCGGCGGACAGCACGTAGGTGCCGGCGTCGACGCCGACGAGGCGGAAGGACCCGCGCCCGTCGGACGACGACATCGACTTGTACGTGCGCTCACCGTCGGTGAGGACGAGGCCGGCGGCGGTGACGCCCGCACCGGTGTCGTCGAGCACCGTGCCGGTGACGACGCCGCCGACCGCCGTGACGGCGACCTCCCAGCCGTGCACGCCGCCGGTGGGCACCTCGAGCCGGCGGGTGACCGTCGCGTACCCGCGGCCGGACACGGTGACGGTCCAGTCGCCGGGCACCGGCAGGTCGGCGAGGACGAAGCGCCCCGCGTCGTCACCGGTGAGGGTCGTCGCGGTGCGGGTCTGCGTGCCGTCGGTCGCGGTCACCGTGAGGCCGCCGAGGCCGCCGACGCCCCCGAGCGTGTCGGTGCCGACGACGACGCCGGTGACCGACGCGAGGCCCGGCTGCACGCCGAGGTCGACGGTCCGCTCGCCCGCCGCGGGCAGCGTGACGAGGGTCGAGGAGCTGCCCCAGCGCGGCGAGGACGCGGTGACGAGGTACGTGCCCGGGGTGCTGAGCCCCTCGACCTGCCAGCGGCCGACGGCGCCCTCGGTCGTCGTGCGGGTCGTCACCGTCGTCGTGCCGTCGGTGATGGTGAGCTCGACGTCGCCCACCGGCCCGGACGGACCGGTGAGGACACCGCGCAGCGCACCGTCCCCGGCACGCAGCTCGGTCTGGACGGGTGCGGCAGCGAGCTCGGCCCCCGTGAGCACCGTGCGGACCGTGCGGTAGCCCGGCTTGGCGACGGTGACGAGGTACCGGGTCGTCGGCGACAGGCCGGCGAAGGCCCAGGTGCCGGTGCTGTCGGTCGTCGTGCGCTGCCGCTGCGACGCCGCGGAGGTGCCCTCGACGGCGAGGGACGTGCCGAGCAGCTTCGTCGTGCCGCCGCCCGGTGCGGTGCTCGCGAGCACGCGGTCGGTCGCGGTGGCGGCGAGCAGCGCGACCCGGCCC
>JAEXEM010000424.1 GCA_023401045.1 Actinomycetes bacterium | reverse complement strand
GCCGACGGCCTTCACCGCGCTCGTCGCGGCCGTCCTGTGGCTCACCGTGCTGTTCGCCAACCTCGCGGAGTCCGTCGCCGAGGGTCGCGGCCGGGCGCAGGCCGCGTCGCTGCGCGCCACCCGGACGACGACCCGGGCCCGCAAGGTCGTCGGGTACGACGACGCCGGCGACCCGGGCGCCGCGGCCGCCGACCTCGTCGAGGTGCCGTCCGCCGAGCTGCTGCCCGGTGACGTCGTCGTCGTCGAGGCCGGCGACCTCGTCCCGGGCGACGGCGAGGTCGTCCACGGCATCGCGTCGGTCGACGAGTCCGCGATCACGGGGGAGTCCGCACCCGTCGTCCGGGAGTCCGGCGGCGACCGGTCGGCCGTGACGGGTGGCACGCGGGTGCTCTCCGACCGGGTCGTCGTGCGGGTCACGTCGCGGCCGGGCGAGACGTTCGTCGACCGGATGATCGCGCTCGTCGAGGGTGCGAACCGGCAGCGCACCCCCAACGAGGTCGCGCTCGGCATCCTCCTCGCCTCGCTGTCGATCGTCTTCGTCGTCGTCGCGCTGACGATCAACCCGGTCGCGTCGTACGTCGCCGAGCCGGTGAGCGTCGCGGTGCTCGTCGCCCTCGTCGTCTGCCTCGTCCCGACGACGATCGGCGCGCTGCTCTCGGCCATCGGCATCGCCGGCATGGACCGCCTCGTGCAGCGCAACGTGCTCGCGATGTCCGGGCGTGCGGTCGAGGCCGCCGGGGACGTCACCACCCTGCTGCTCGACAAGACGGGGACGATCACCTACGGCAACCGCCGTGCCGTCGACGTCCTGCCCGTCGCGGGCGTCGCGCCCGACGATCTGCTGCGCGCCGCCGCCCTCGCGTCCCTCGCCGACCCGACCCCCGAGGGCACGTCCGTCGTCGACCTGGCCCGTGCGCGCGGCGTCGAGGTGCCGGACGGTGTGCCCGGCGAGGTCGTGCCCTTCACCGCCCGCACCCGCATGTCCGGTCTCGACGCCCCGGACGGCACGAGGGTCCGCAAGGGTGCCGGGTCCGCGGTCGCGGCGTGGCTCGTCGAGGACGGCGGTGCGGCCCGGCCCGCACCGGGGCTCGACGAGGCCGTCGAGACGGTCGCCCGCTCCGGCGGCACGCCGCTCGTCGTCGCCGTGCGGCCGGCGGCCGGGCCGGGGCGCGTCCTCGGGGTCGTCCACCTCAAGGACGTCGTCAAGGAGGGCCTGCGGGACCGGTTCGCCGAGCTGCGGGCCATGGGCATCCGCACCGTCATGGTGACCGGCGACAACCCGGTGACCGCCCGCGCCATCGCGGCCGAGGCCGGTGTCGACGACGTCCTCGCCGAGGCCACCCCGGAGGACAAGCTGCGGCTGCTGCGTGCCGAGCAGGCCGGCGGTCGGCTCGTCGCCATGACCGGTGACGGCACGAACGACGCGCCCGCGCTCGCGCAGGCCGACGTCGGGATCGCCATGGGCTCGGGGACGTCGGCCGCCAAGGAGGCGGGGAACATGGTCGACCTCGACTCCGACCCGACGAAGGTCGTCGACGTCGTCCGCATCGGCAAGCAGCTGCTCATCACGCGCGGCGCCCTCACGACGTTCTCCGTCGCCAACGACGTCGCGAAGTACTTCGCCATCATCCCGGCGATGTTCGTCGCGGTGTTCCCCGGCCTCGAGGTGCTCGACGTCATGCACCTCGGCTCCCCGGCGTCGGCGGTGCTCTCCGCGGTGGTCTTCAACGCGGTCGTCATCGTCGTGCTCATCCCGCTCGCGCTGCGCGGGGTGCGGTACCGGCCGCTCGACGCGCCGCGGACCCTCGCGCGCAACCTCCTCGTCTACGGGCTCGGCGGGTTCGTCGCCCCCTTCGCCGGCATCTGGCTCATCGACCTCGTCGTCCGCCACCTGCCCGGATTCTGAGCCCGCCCCCCAGGAAGGCACCCGCCATGAACCTCTCGACCCGCAGCACCGTACGGACCCTCGGGGTCGCCGCCCGCGCGCTGCTCGTCCTCACCGTCGTCGTCGTCGCGTACACCGCCCTCGTCACCGGGGCCGCTCGGCTCGTGGCCCCGGCGCAGGCCGCGGGGTCGCCCGTCACCGGCCCGGACGGGCGCGTCGTCGGCTCGGCGCTGCTCGGCCAGTCCTTCCTCGACGCCGACGGCGCACCGCTGCCGCAGTACCTCCAGCCGCGCCCGTCGGCCGCGGGTGACGGGTACGACGCGGGCGCGTCCTCCGGTTCGAACCTCGGCCCGGAGAACCCCGACCTCGTCGCGGCCGTCCGCGAGCGCCGCGCGACGGTCGCCGCGTTCGAGGGCGTCGACCCGGCCGACGTCCCGCCGGACGCCGTCACCGCGTCCGGGTCCGGGCTCGACCCCCACATCAGCCCTGAGTACGCGTCGATCCAGGTGGCGCGGCTCGCCCGGGAGCGGAGTCTGACGCAGCAGCAGGTCGAGGAGGTCGTCGCGCGGCACACTGAGGGACGCGGGCTCGGCCTCCTCGGTGAGCCGAGCGTCGACGTGCTCGGGGTCAACCTCGACCTGGACCGGCTGGAGGGCTGAGCGTGGCGCGTGGGCGGCTGCGGGTCCTCCTCGGTGCGGCACCGGGCGTCGGCAAGACGTACGCGATGCTCGAGGAGGGCCGCCGCCTGCGCGACGAGGGGGTCGACGTCGTCGTCGCGCTCGTCGAGACCCACGGCCGCCCCGCGACCGCCGCGATGCTCGACGGCCTCGAGGTCCTGCCGCGCCGCACCGTGACGCACCGCGGGGTCGAGCTCACCGACCTCGACCTGGCGGCCGTGCTCGCGCGGGCGCCCGCCGTCGCGCTCGTCGACGAGCTGGCGCACCGCAACGCGCCCGGGCTCGCGCACGAGCGGCGGTGGGAGGACGTCGAGGTGCTCGTCGCGGCCGGCATCGACGTCGTGACGACGGTGAACATCCAGCACATCGAGTCGCTCAACGACGTCGTCGAGCGGATCACGGGCGTCGTCCAGCGCGAGACCATCCCCGACTCCGTGCTGAGGGCCGCCGACCAGGTCGAGGTCGTCGACCTCGACCCGCAGGCGCTGCGCGACCGGCTCGCCGGCGGGTACGTGTACCCGGCCGAGCGCGTCGACGCCGCGCTGTCGAACTACTTCCGGCTCGGCAACCTCACGGCGCTGCGTGAGCTCGCCCTGCTGTGGCTCGCCGACGAGGTCGACGCGGCGCTCCGGCTCTACCGCCGGCGGCACGGCATCGACGCCCCGTGGGAGGCGCGCGAGCGGGTCGTCGTCGCGCTCACCGGCGGGCCCGAGGGGGAGACGCTCGTGCGGCGCGGGGCACGCATCGCGGCCCGCTCCGGCGGCGGGGAGCTGCTCGCGGTGCACGTCACCGGGCAGGACGGGCTGCGCGGCCCCCAGCCCGGTGCGCTCGCCGCGCAGCGTGCGCTCGTCGAGCATCTCGGGGGCTCGTACCACCAGGTGGTCGGCGACGACGTGCCGCGCGCCCTCGTCGAGTTCGCCACCGCGGTCGACGCGACGCAGCTCGTCCTCGGGGTCTCGCGGCGCGGGTGGCTGGCGACCGCGCTCACCGGGCCGGGCATCGGGGCGACCGTCGCACGGGCCGCGGGCCGGATCGACGTCCACATCGTCACCCACGCGGCGGCCGGCGGCGGTGCACGGC
>JAEXEM010000154.1 GCA_023401045.1 Actinomycetes bacterium | reverse complement strand
CTCTACGGCGGCGGGCCCGACGGGCTCGACGTCCCGCGGGCCGTGCTCGCGGCCGCGGCCCGGCTCCTCGTGCCCGGCGGTCTGCTCGTCATGGAGCACGCGGAGGTGCAGGACGCCGCGGCGCGCGAGGCCGCGCTCGCGACGGGCGCGTTCGAGCAGGTGCGGACCGTCGCGGACCTCACAGGCCGGCCGCGTACGCTCGTCGCGCGCCGGACCGGCACCCCGGGCGTGGGAGACTCGCCCGCGTGAGCATCGACCGGATCCAGGACGTCACCGACCCGGCGACGTGGGGCCCCTCGCTCGACGCGGCGGTGCACGCCGTCGGCCGTGGGGAGCTCGTCGTCCTCCCCACCGACACGGTCTACGGCATCGGCGCCGACGCGTTCGACCCGCGTGCCGTGCAGGCGCTCCTCGACGCCAAGGGGCGCGGCCGCCAGATGCCCCCGCCGGTCCTCATCCCCGACGTGCGCACGGTCGACGGGCTCGCGACCGGCGTCGCCGACGGTGTGCGCGCCCTCGCGGACGCGTTCTGGCCGGGCGGGCTGACGATCATCGTCCGCTCCCAGCCCTCCCTCGCGTGGGACCTCGGCGAGACCCACGGCACCGTCGCGCTGCGGATGCCCGACCACCCCGCCGCGCTCGCGCTGCTGCGCCGCACCGGGCCGCTCGCGGTCTCCAGCGCCAACCTCACCGGGCACCCGGCGGCGACGACCGCCGCCGAGGCGCACGCCCAGCTCGGGGACTCCGTCGCGGTCTACCTCGACGGCGGGGCCGCACCCGGCGGTGTCGCCTCGACGATCGTCGACGCGACCGGTGACACCCTCCGGGTGGTCCGCTCCGGTGCGCTCGACCTCGCGACGCTCGCCCGGGTGGCGCCGGTCGTCGGTCCCGAGGGTGCCGCGCCGGGGGCCGCCCCCGCCGAGGGCGGGGGCGCGTCCGAGTCGTGAGGGTCTACCTGCTCGTCGCCGTCCTCGCGGCCGTCGTCACCTACCTGACGACGCCGCTCGCCCGCTGGTGCGCGCTGCGCTGGGGGGCGATCACGGCGGTGCGCGACCGGGACGTCCACGCGATCCCGACGCCGCGCCTCGGGGGGATGGCGATGTTCGCGGGTCTCTTCGTCTCGCTCCTCATCGCCTCACGCCTGCCGTTCCTCGAGCCCGTGTACGCCAACCCGCGGCCGATCTTCGGGATCGTCGGGGGAGCGGCGATCGTCTGCGCGCTCGGTGTCGCGGACGACATCTGGGACCTCGACTGGCTCACCAAGCTCATGGGTCAGGTGCTCGCGGCGGGCTTCCTCGCCTGGCAGGGCGTCGTGCTCTACCGCCTGCCGCTCGCCGACAACGTCATCAGCGGCTCGTCGCGGGCGGCCGTCTTCATCACCGTCGTCTCGGTGGTCGTCGCCATGAACGCCGTCAACTTCGTCGACGGGCTCGACGGGCTGGCGGCGGGCGTCCTGGCGATCGGCGGCGCGGCGTTCTTCCTCTACGCCTACCTCCTCACGGTCGACACCGCCCGTGACGACTACTCGAACCTCGCGACGCTCGTCGTCGCCGGGCTCGTCGGGGTCTGCGTGGGCTTCCTGCCGCACAACCTCTACCCGGCCCGCATCTTCATGGGGGACTCCGGCTCGATGCTGCTCGGGTTCGTCATCGCGGCGGCGGCGATCGTCGTCACCGGGCAGATCGACCCCGTCGCGGTGGCCGACCGCGTGCAGTTCCCCGCGTTCGTGCCGATCCTCCTGCCGGTCGCGGTGCTCGTCCTGCCGCTGCTCGACATGGGGCTCGCGATCGTGCGGCGGCTGCTCAAGGGGAAGAGCCCGTTCCACCCCGACCGCCTGCACCTGCACCACCGGCTGCTCGCACTCGGCCACAGCCACCGTCGCGCGGTGCTCATCATGTACGTCTGGACGGCCGTCCTCGCCTTCGGCGTCGCGGCGCTCGCCGTCCTGTCGACCACGACGGTGCTCGTCGCCACCGGCGCCGGCGTCGTCGTGGCGACCGCCCTCACCCTCGGCCCGCTGCGCGGGCGTCCCGCGACCCCCGTGGAGGCACACCCATGACCGGTCCCGCCGCACACCCCCGTCCGTCGTCGGAGGCCACGGCCGCCGTGTTCCGGCGGGCGCTGCGCGACACCGTCGTCCTGCTCGGCGGCCTCACCGTCGTCGGTGTCGGTGCCGGGGCGCTGCTCGCGGGGACCCCCGGCGTCTGGGGCGCGCTCATCGGCGTCGGCCTCGCGCTCGTCTTCTCCGGCACCACCGTCGTCGCGATGTTGCGCACGCTGCACTCCTCGCCGGCGACGATGGCCGCGGTCGTCATGGGGACGTGGCTGGCCAAGGTCGTCGTCGTCGTCGTCGTGCTCGCGCTGCTGCGTGACCAGGACTTCTACCACCGCGGGGTGCTCGCGGCGGTCCTCGCGCTCGGCGTCGTCGGTGCCGCCGTGCTCGACTTCCGGGCGGTCAACGGGGGGCGCGTGCCCTACGTCGAGCCCGAGATGCCCGAGCGGTGACGAGGGTCACCACGTCGCCCGTGGAGGCATGCCGGACCTAGGTCACACATGGGTTAGGCTTCCTCCCATCCACGACGGCCAGGTGCTGCCGGTGTGCCCGCGACGAGGCGGCACCGGGCATCACGACCCCAGGAGACCGCACTGTCCAGCATCGCGACGACCATGCCGCTCGCCGCGGACGAGGGTGGGTTCCACGCCCCGACCATCGCGGACTTCTTCCCCGCCCCGATCCTGTTCGAGGGCACGATCTTCGAGTTCAACCGGATCCAGCTCGTCCGGGTCGTCGCGGTCGTCGTGCTCCTCACGATCATGGTCGTGGCCGCCCGCCGGGCGAAGCTCGTGCCGAGCCGAGGGCAGAACGTCGCCGAGCTGCTGCTCGACTTCGTCCGCGTCAACGTCGCCGAGGACATCATCGGCAAGGAGAAGGCGCACAAGTACGTCGCCTTCCTCACGACCGTCTTCTTCGCGATCCTCGCGTTCAACCTCACGGGCATCGTCCCCGGCCTCAACATCGCCGGGACCTCGCTCATCGGCCTGCCGGTCATGCTCGCGCTGTGGGTGTACGTCATGTACCTCGGCGCCGGCATCCGCCACCACGGCCTCGGCGGGTTCCTCAAGACGAGCCTGTTCCCGCCCGGGGTGCCGCCGTTCCTCTACGTGCTGCTCACGCCGGTCGAGTTCCTCACCGTCTTCATCCTGCGGCCGGTCACGCTGGCGATCCGACTCATGGCCAACATGGTCGCCGGGCACCTCATGCTCGTGCTCTGCTTCGCCGCGACGGACTTCTTCGTCCGCTCGATGTCGGGCATGACCGTCTTCGCCGTGCCGAGCCTGCTCGGCGGGTTCGCCATCACGCTCTTCGAGGTCTTCGTCGCCGCGCTCCAGGCGTACATCTTCGTCGTCCTCGCCGCCGTCTACATCAGTCAGTCCGTCGCGGACGAGCACTGACCCCACCCCCGTGGGGCCCAGCGTCCCGCACCTGTGTACGAGCCCCCGGCCGACCGGCCGGGGACCCAACGGAAGGAACGAGCCACCGTGGCAGACACCAGCATGATCCTTGCCGCCGCTGACGCCGTCTCCGGGAACATCGCGACCGTCGGCTACGGCCTCGCGGTGCTCGGCCCCGGCATCGGTCTGGGCATCCTCATCGGCAAGACCGTCGAGGGCATGGCCCGCCAGCCCGAGGTCGCCGGTCAGCTCCGCACGACGATGTTCATCGGTATCGGCTTCGTCGAGGTCCTCGGCCTCCTCGGCCTCATCACCGGGTTCCTCTTCACGTGAGCCGCGCCGCGGACGCCGCGGCCGTCGTGACGGCCGCGGGAGAGGAGCCGGAGGGCATCCAGCTGCTCCTGCCGGCCGGGTACGACATCTTCTGGTCGAGCCTCGTGCTCGTCGTCATCGCGCTCGTCTTCTACAAGCTCGTGCTGCCGAAGTTCCAGGCGGTGCTCGACGAGCGCACGGCGAGGATCGAGGGCGGGCTCGCCAAGGCGGAGTCGGCCCAGGCCGAGGCGGCGGCGCAGCTCGCCGAGTACCAGCAGCTGCTGGCGGACGCCCGGACCGAGGCGGCACGCATCCGTGAGGACGCGCGCGGCGAGGCCGGGCAGATCGTCGCCGAGGCCCGCACGCGGGCCCAGGACGAGGCGAACCGTCTCGTCGAGACGGCGCACAAGCAGATCGAGGCCGAGCGTCAGCAGGTCGCGGTGTCGCTGCGGGCCGACGTCGGCGCGCTCGCCACCCAGCTGGCGTCGAAGATCGTCGGCGAGTCGCTCGAGGACGAGGCACGTCGCTCGCGCGTCGTCGACCGCTTCCTCGACGACCTCGAGGCGAGCACGGCCGCGAACGCGGGCAAGGGGAGCTGATGCGCGGGACGAGTCGCGCCTCGCTGGAGGCGGTGGAGCACCGGTTCGTGCCGGCGCTCCGCACCGTCGGCGCGGACGCACGCACGACGGCCGACGAGCTGTTCGCCCTCGTCGACGCGCTCGACTCGTCGGGCTCGCTGCGTCGCACGCTGGCGGACCCGTCGATCGACGGCGACCCCAAGGCCGCGCTCGTCGCGCGCCTCCTCGACGGTGCGGCCCCCCGGACCGTCGAGGTGGCGCAGGCGCTCGTGCGGTCCCGGTGGTCGGCGGACGCCGACCTCGCGGACGCCGTCGAGCGCCTGGCGTTCACCGCGCTGCTCGGCTCGGCCGAGTCCGAGGGCGGGCTCGTCCAGGTCGAGGCGGAGCTCTTCGAGATCGTGCGAGCCCTCGCGGGCCAGCGCGAGGTGCGCCGGTACCTGCTCGACGACCAGTACCCCGCGCAGGCGCGCGGGGAGCTGGCCGAGCGGCTGCTCGGGGACCAGGTGCATCCCGTCACCCTCGCGGTGGCCCGGCGTGCCGCCGTGGCCCCGCGCGGGCGGCGCTACGTGGTGACCCTCCAGCGGGTCGGCGACATCATCGCCGAGCTGCGCAGCACGGAGATCGCCACCGTCGTGAGCGCGGCGCCGCTCACCGCGTCGCAGTCCGAGCGTCTGGGCGACCTGCTCGGCCGCGCGCTCGGACGCACCGTCCAGGTCAACGTCGTCGTCGAGCCCGACGTGGTCGGCGGTCTGCGCGTGCAGGCCGGTGCCGACGTCATCGACGCGACCGTCCTCTCCCGACTCGCCGACGCCCGCCGGCAGCTGGCCGGCTGACCACGCCGGAGCACCGGCCCACGACACACCGCACGCGCGAGGCGCGTGCGTCAGATGAGGAGAACGCCATGGCTGAGCTGACGATCCGGCCGGAGGACATCCGCTCCGCGCTGGACAGCTTCGTGAAGTCCTACGAGCCCAAGGGCCCCGCGACCGAGGAGGTCGGGCGGGTCACGCTCGCCGCCGACGGCATCGCGCAGGTCGAGGGGCTCCCCGGCGCGATGGCCAACGAGCTGCTGCGCTTCGAGGACGGCACGCTCGGCCTGGCGCTCAACCTCGACGTGCGCGAGATCGGTGTCGTCGTGCTCGGCGAGTTCGCCGGCATCGAGGAGGGCCAGGAGGTCCGTCGCACCGGTGAGGTGCTCTCCGTCGCCGTCGGTGACGGGTACCTCGGCCGTGTCGTCGACCCGCTCGGCAACCCGATCGACGGCCTCGGTGCCGTCGAGACCGAGGGGCGCCGCGCGCTCGAGCTGCAGGCCCCGGGCGTCATGGCCCGCAAGTCGGTCCACGAGCCGCTGCAGACCGGCCTCAAGGCCATCGACTCGATGATCCCGATCGGCCGCGGCCAGCGTCAGCTCATCATCGGTGACCGCCAGACCGGCAAGACGGCCATCGCGATCGACACGATCATCAACCAGAAGGCCAACTGGGAGACCGGCGACCCGACAAAGCAGGTCCGCTGCATCTACGTCGCCATCGGCCAGAAGGGCTCGACGATCGCCTCGGTGCGCTCGGCCCTCGAGGAGTCCGGCGCGCTCGAGTACACGACGATCGTCGCGGCCCCGGCGTCCGACCCGGCCGGCTTCAAGTACCTCGCCCCGTACACGGGCTCGGCCATCGGCCAGCACTGGATGTACCAGGGCAAGCACGTCCTCATCGTCTTCGACGACCTGTCGAAGCAGGCCGAGGCCTACCGTGCCGTGTCGCTGCTGCTGCGCCGCCCGCCGGGCCGCGAGGCGTACCCCGGTGACGTCTTCTACCTGCACTCCCGGCTGCTCGAGCGCTGCGCGAAGCTCTCCGACGAGCTGGGCGCCGGCTCGATGACGGGCCTGCCGGTCATCGAGACGAAGGCGAACGACGTCTCGGCGTACATCCCGACGAACGTCATCTCCATCACCGACGGCCAGATCTTCCTCCAGTCGGACCTCTTCAACGCCGACCAGCGTCCCGCCGTCGACGTCGGCATCTCGGTGTCCCGCGTCGGTGGTGCCGCGCAGGTCAAGGCGATGAAGCAGGTCTCGGGCACGCTCAAGCTCGACCTCGCGCAGTACCGCTCGCTCGAGGCGTTCGCGATGTTCGCGTCCGACCTCGACGCCGCGTCCCGTGCGCAGCTCACGCGTGGTGCCCGCCTCATGGAGCTGCTCAAGCAGGGCCAGTACTCGCCGTACCCGGTCGAGGACCAGGTCGCGTCGATCTGGGCCGGCACCAAGGGCAAGCTCGACGACGTCCCGGTCGAGGACGTGCGCCGCTTCGAGTCCGAGCTGCTCGACCACCTGCGCCGCAAGACCGACGTCCTGTCGACGATCGCCACCACGGGCAAGCTCGAGGAGAGCACCGAGGAGGCGCTCGCTGCCGCCATCGACGAGTTCCGCCTGGGCTTCATGAAGTTCGACGGCACCCCGCTCGTGGGTGGCGAGGACGAGGCCGAGGACGTCGAGGTCGAGCAGGAGCAGATCGTCCGCCAGAAGCGGGCCTGAGCATGGCGGGTCAGCAGCGCGTCTACAAGGCGCGGATCAAGAGCACCCAGTCGCTCAAGAAGATGTTCCGCGCCCAGGAGCTCATCGCGGCCTCGCGCATCGGCAAGGCGCGGGACCGGGTCGCGATGGCCACCCCGTACTCGCGTGCCATCACGCGCGCGGTCTCGGCCGTGGCCACGCACTCCGACGTGTCGCACCCGTTCCTCGTCGAGCGCACGGACCGCAAGCGGGTGGCGGTGCTGCTCGTCGCGTCGGACCGTGGCATGGCGGGCGCGTACTCGGCGAGCGTCATCCGCGAGACCGAGCGGCTCATCCAGCGCCTCGAGGCCGCGGGCAAGGAGGTCGCGCTCTACGTCTCGGGCCGGCGCGCCATCGCCTACTACACGTTCCGCCAGCGCGAGCTCGCGGGTCAGTGGTCGGGCTTCTCCGACGCCCCGACGCCCGAGGCCGCCGACGAGATCTCCGACGCGCTCCTCGACGCGTTCCGCGCCGAGGAGGAGGACGGTGGCGTGGGCGAGGTCCACGTCGTCTTCACGCAGTTCGTCAACATGGTGACCCAGCGTCCCCGGGTCATCCGGCTGCTGCCGCTCGAGGTCGTCGAGGGCGTCGAGCCCCCCGGCGAGCACGACGCGCTGCCGCTCTACGAGTTCGAGCCGAGCCCCGAGGAGGTGCTCGACGCGCTCCTGCCGCGGTACGTGCGCACGCGCATCTACGCCAACCTCCTGCAGGCGGCGGCCTCCGAGCTCGCGGCCCGGCAGCGGGCGATGCACACGGCGACGGACAACGCGGAGGACCTCATCCGCACGTACACGCGTCTGGCCAACCAGGCGCGTCAGAGCGAGATCACCCAGGAGATCAGCGAGATCGTGTCGGGTGCCGACGCGCTCGCCAGCTCCTGACCCACCAGACCGCACGACACGATCCCAGCCGGGCGGCGCACCAGCCCGGACGAGCGAAGCGAGGCAGACATGACCGCCACCACCGTCGACGCGACGGCCGCGACCGCCGGCACGCCCGGCGTCGGCCGTGTCGCGCGGGTCATCGGGCCCGTCGTGGACATCGAGTTCCCGCCGGACCAGATCCCCGAGATCTACAACGCCCTCGAGGTCGACATCGACATGTCGGCGCAGGGTGAGGGCGAGGGCGCCTTCACGATGACGCTCGAGGTCGAGCAGCACCTGGGCGACTCGCTCGTGCGTGCCATCGCCCTCAAGCCCACCGACGGCCTCGTCCGCGGCGCCGAGGTGCGCGACACCGGTGCGCCGATCTCGGTGCCCGTCGGCGACGTCACCAAGGGCAAGGTCTTCAACGTCACCGGTGAGGTCCTCAACCTCGCCGAGGGCGAGAAGCTCGAGATCACCGAGCGCTGGCCGATCCACCGCAAGCCCCCGGCCTTCGACCAGCTCGAGTCGAAGACGCAGATGTTCGAGACCGGCATCAAGGTCATCGACCTGCTCACCCCGTACGTCCAGGGCGGGAAGATCGGCCTGTTCGGCGGTGCCGGTGTCGGCAAGACCGTCCTCATCCAGGAGATGATCCAGCGCGTCGCGCAGGACCACGGCGGAGTGTCGGTGTTCGCCGGTGTCGGCGAGCGCACGCGTGAGGGCAACGACCTCATCGTCGAGATGGAGGAGGCGGGCGTCTTCGACAAGACCGCCCTCGTCTTCGGCCAGATGGACGAGCCCCCGGGCACGCGTCTGCGCGTCGCCCTGTCCGCACTGACGATGGCGGAGTACTTCCGCGACGTGCAGAAGCAGGACGTGCTCCTCTTCATCGACAACATCTTCCGCTTCACGCAGGCCGGTTCCGAGGTGTCGACGCTGCTCGGGCGCATGCCGTCCGCGGTCGGCTACCAGCCGAACCTCGCCGACGAGATGGGTCAGCTGCAGGAGCGCATCACCTCGACGCGTGGTCACTCGATCACGTCGCTCCAGGCGATCTACGTCCCCGCCGACGACTACACCGACCCGGCGCCGGCCACGACGTTCGCGCACCTCGACGCGACGACGGAGCTCAGCCGTGAGATCGCCTCGCGCGGTCTGTACCCCGCGGTGGACCCGCTCGCCTCGACGAGCCGCATCCTCGACCCGCGTTACGTCGGCCAGGAGCACTACGACGTCGCGACGCAGGTGAAGTCGATCCTGCAGCGCAACAAGGAGCTCCAGGACATCATCGCGATCCTCGGTGTCGACGAGCTGTCGGAGGAGGACAAGACGATCGTCGCGCGTGCGCGGCGCATCCAGCAGTTCCTCTCGCAGAACACCTACATGGCGGAGAAGTTCACCGGCGTCGTCGGCTCGACCGTCCCGGTGGCCGAGACGGTCGAGGCGTTCAAGAAGATCGCCGAGGGCGAGTTCGACCACATCGCCGAGCAGGCGTTCTTCAACATCGGCGGCCTCGAGGACCTCGAGCGCAACTGGGCCCGCATCCAGAAGGAGTACGGCGTCTGACCCGCGGGTCGGACGACGTACGGCGGACCTGAAGGAGGAGCACGGTGGCACAGCTCGAGGTTGACCTCGTCGCGACGGGCGGCAAGGTGTGGTCCGGACCCGCACGTCTGGTGTCGGCGCCGGCCGCGGACGGTGACATCGGCGTGCTCGCCGGTCACACGCCCCTGCTGTCGGTGCTGCGCCCCGGCACGGTGCGGGTGGTGCCCGCGGTCGGGACCGCACTGGCCTGGCACGTCGACGGCGGGTTCCTCTCCGTCGACTCGGACCAGGTGACCGTGGTCGTCGACTCGGCCGAGCCTGCGCCGGCAGGGAACTGACACCGGCGAGGGCGCGACGTGAGCGGTGCGGTGTGGGTCGCGGTCGCCGCGGGGGCGCTGTGCCTCCTCGCGGCGTTCGTGGGCGCGCTGTGGCTGTCCCGCACGCGCGCCCTCGCCCGTCGTGTCGGGTCCTTCGGGTGCCTCCTCGGTGAGGCCGAGGGTGGGCCCTGCGCACGGGGCGTGGCCCAGTACGGCGCCGTGACGCTCTACTGGTGGCGCCGGGCGTCGATCATGCCGCGGCCCGCTCGTACGTGGTCGAGGCAGGGCATCTCCGTCCTCGAGCGGACGGTGCTGCCCCTCGTGCCCGGCCGTCCGCAGGCGGTCGTCGCGCGCTGCCGGGTGACCTCGGCGGTCACCGGGTCGGTGACGGAGGTGCGGCTGCAGATGTCGGCCGACGCCTACGCCGGGTTCACGTCGTGGCTCGAGGCGACGCCGTCGCGCGTCGGCTCCGTCATCTGACGTCCCAGCGAAGGAAGAGGTACGGCATGCGGCTCGTCGTGGCCGAGTGCGCCGCCCGGTACACCGGGCGGCTGTCGGCACACCTGCCGAAGGCGCGCAGGCTCGTCGTCGTCAAGGCCGACGGCTCGGTGCTGCTGCACTCCGACGGCGGCTCGTACAAGCCGCTCAACTGGATGAGCCCGCCGTGCTCGCTCGCCGTCGGTGAGCCGGACGCCGAGCAGCGCGCCGCGGGCGTCACGCAGGTGTGGACCGTGCAGCACGCGAAGTCCGACGACCGGCTCGTCATCGACCTGTACGACGTGCACCACGACTCGGCGCACGAGCTCGGCGTCGACCCCGGCCTCGTCAAGGACGGTGTGGAGGCGCACCTCCAGGAGCTGCTGGCCGCGCAGATCGCCCTGCTCGGCACCGGGCACACGCTCGTGCGCCGGGAGTACCCCACGGCGATCGGGCCGGTCGACATCCTCGCCAAGGCTCCCGACGGCGGGACCGTCGCGGTCGAGATCAAGCGCCGCGGCGACATCGACGGCGTCGAACAGCTCACGCGCTACCTCGACCTGCTCAACCGCGACCCGCTCCTCAGTCCTGTCCGCGGCGTGTTCGCCGCCCAGGAGATCAAGCCGCAGGCGCGTGTCCTCGCGACCGACCGGGGCATCTCGTGCCTCGTGCTCGACTACGACGCGATGCGTGGCGTCGACGACGTCGACTCGCGCCTGTTCTGACACCGCCACGCCGTCCGGCACCGTCACGGCCGGCCGCTCACGGCCGGCCGCTCAGGGGCGGTCGGTGAGGCGCCGGCCCGGCCCGCTCCTCGCGCGACGTGCCTCGTCCGGCCGGGGACCGGTCGCACCGGGCCTGCTCGACCGGGCCTGCTCGACCGGGCCTGCTCGACCGGCACTGTCCGACCGGCACTGTCCGACCGGGCCTGCTCGACCGGCACTCTCCGACCGGCACTGTCCGACCGGCACTGCTCGACGCGGCCTACTCGACGGGGACGCCCCCGCGGACGACACGCACCGGTGTGAGGTCGGCCGTCGTCACGAGCACGTCGGCCCGCCGGCCCGGCTCGAGGGCACCGAGGTCGTCGCGCCCCAGGACCCGCGCCGGTGTCGTGGCGGCCGCGCGCACGGCCGTGACGAGCGGGACCCCGGCCGCGACCGTCGTGCGGACGACGTCGAGCAGGTGGGCGACCCCGCCGGCGATGGCGCCCGGCACGAGGTCGCCGGCGTCGTCG
>JAEXEM010000406.1 GCA_023401045.1 Actinomycetes bacterium | reverse complement strand
GTGCTGCGCCGCGCCGCGGTCACGCGCCCCGGACGGTGACGTCGCGCCGGCCGTCGACGCCGAGCCCGCGCGGGAACCGCACCGGCACGAAGAGCAGCAGACCGAGGGCGAGGACGAGGACGATGCCGAGCACGCCCCAGTACTGCTCGCCGCCGACGGCGATGGCGATCGCGAACGCGGCCGGGGCGAGGAACGTCGCGGCCCGGCCGGTCGTCGCGTAGAGCCCGAAGAGCTCGGTCTCCCGCCCCGGCTCGGCGAGCCGGGCGAGCAGCCCGCGGGACGCCGACTGCGCCGGCCCGACGCACGCGGAGAGCACGAGCCCGGCCACCCAGAAGGCGGTCGGCCCGGCGTCGTGCAGGACGAGCACCGCGGTGCCGGCGACGACGAGCACGGCGAGCGCGACCGTGACGAGGCGCCGCGGGCCGTACCGGTCGTCGAGCCAGCCGGCGCCGATCGTCGAGGCGCCGGCGACGACGTTCGCGGCGATGGCGAAGACGATGACGTCCGAGGAGGAGAAGCCGAACGTGCCCGCGGCGAGGACGCCACCGAACGTGAAGACGCCGGTGAGGCCGTCGCGGAACACCGCGGAGGCGATGAGGAAGCGCACCGTCGAGCGGCGCCCGCGCCACAGCTCGGCGATGTGCGCACCGACGGCGCGGTAGGCCGCGGCGACGGTCGGCCGGATCGCCGGGGCCTCGGGGCGGCGGTGGTCGGGGACGGCGACGAGCACCGGGATCGCGAAGAGGAGGAACCACACCCCGGCGACGAGCATCGACACCCGGAAGCTGAGACCGTCCTGCGACGTCACGCCGAACCAGCCGACCTCGGGGTCGATGAACCCCACGAAGAGGATGAGCAGGAGGACGATCCCGCCGACGTACCCGGCACCCCACCCGATGCCGCTGATCCGGCCGATGGTGCGCGGCCCGCTGATCTGCAGCAGCAGCGCGTTGTACGCGACCGACCCGATCTCGAACGCGATGGTGCCGATCGCGAGCAGCGTGACGCCGAGGAGCACGGCCTGCGACATGCCGCCCTCGACGGGCCGGACGAACCACAGCGCGAGCACCGACAGCCCGACGACCGCCGACATGGCCGCGAGCAGCGGGCGGCGTCGCCCGCCGGCGTCGGCGAGCGTGCCGAGGGCCGGTGCCGTGACCGCGACGAGCACGCCCGCGGCCGCCAGCCCCCACCCGAGCCACTGGCTGTGCAGCGCCGTCACCTCGCCGACGTCCGCCCCCGGCTCGGCGAACGCCGAGCTCGTCAGCCACACGGTGAAGACGAACGTCGTGACGACGGCGTTGAACGCGGCGGACCCCCAGTCCCACGCGGCCCACGCGGCGACCTGACGAGGAGCGGGAGCGGGCTCGGCGACGTTCTCGTCGGCGGGCGCCTCGGCGGCGGGGTGACCCATGGGGGGCAGCGTAAGCCCCTGCCTCGACCGCGAGGCGTCACCCGGGTGAGCGACGCACCGGGAGCCGCCCGCCGATCCGGGCCGGACCGGGACGGGCCGGGCGCGGGGGCCACCCGGGCACGACGACGGGGGCGCGGCGGTCTGCCGCGCCCCCGCCGCCACGCCGGTCAGGCGGTGAAGAGCTGCACGGCCTTCAGCACGGTCTGGTAGAGACCGAGTGCGAGGGGGACTCCCACGACGAGCCACGGGATCACCGCGACCCATCGGGCCCGACCGGTGGCCGCCGGGACGTCGAGGCGCCTGATGTCCCGCTCGACGTCCTTGGTCTCGCTCGCGGCGGCACGCTGCGCCAGACGCCCGACCTGGTCGGGGTCGTGGTGCTTCGCACTCACCGTGCGCACGAGGAGGTTGGCCACGAAGCCGACGCCGAGCACACCGACCATGATGAGCAGCGCGGGCTTGTAGTCCGCCGCCACGAGCGTCCCCGGCTCACCGGCACGGTCCAGCGTGCTGTTGACGATGAGCGGACCGGCGATGCCCGCGGCCGACCAGGCCGTGAGCAGGCGCCCGTGGATCGCCCCCACCTCGAGCGTCCCGAAGAGGTCCTTGAGGTACGCCGGGATGGTCGCGAAGCCACCGCCGTAGAACGTGATGATGATGAACGCGAGCGTCACCATGAGCGCGACGCTCGACGAGCCCGCCTGGGCCAGCACGAGGTAGAGGGCCAGGCCCACACCCAGGTAGACGAAGTAGGCGGGCTTGCGGCCGATCTTGTCGGAGAGCGTCGACCAGCCGAAGCGGCCGCCCATGTTCGCCAGGCTCAGCAGACCGACGAAGCCGGCCGCCATCGCCGCCGTGACGGGCGAGGTGCCGTCGACGCGGAAGAAGTCCTGGATCATCGGGCCGGCGTTCTCGAGGATGCCGATGCCCGCGGTGACGTTCGTGAAGAGCACGATCCACAGCAGGTAGAACTGCGGGGTGCGCACGGCACGGGAGGTGCGCACGAGCGCGCCGCCCCTGCCGGGGAAGTGCTCGGAGGTCTCGTCGTCCTCGAAGCCCGGGGGGATGCGGATCAGCGTGGCACCCAGGGTCATGAGGACCGCGTAGGTCAGACCCATCGTCACGAAGGTCGACACGAGCGCCGAGCCGCTGATCTCGGAGGCACCGCCGTTGAACGCGCTCATGAGAGCCGTCGCGAAGGGTGCCGCGACCAGCGCGCCACCACCGAAGCCCATGATGGCCATGCCGGTGGCCAGTCCCGGCTTCTCCGGGAACCACTTCATGAGGGTCGAGACCGGCGAGATGTAGCCGATGCCGAGCCCGATGCCGCCGAGGAAGCCGTAGCCGAGGTAGAGCAACCACAGCTGACCCGTCGCGATACCGAGCGCCCCGATGAGGAAGCCGCTCACCCAGCAGGCGGCGGCCACGACCATCGCCTTGCGAGGACCGTTCTTCTCCACCCACTTGCCGAACAGGGCCGAGGAGGTGCCGAGCATGCCGATCGCGAGGGAGAAGATCCAGCCGATCTGCGTGTGCGAGGCGTCGAAGTGGTGCTCGAGCGGGATCTTGAAGACCGAGAGGGCGTACACCTGGCCGATCGACAGGTGGACGCACAGCGCCGCAGGCGGGATGAGCCACCGGTTGTAGCCCTTGGGGGCCACCGAGCTCTTCTTGCTGAGGACGGACATGGGGGAACTCATCGCCTTCCACATGATGGTTCGCCGCGCGCGACCTGGCCGCGCGCGGGCCTAGAACGAGGCGTGGGGGGGGG
>JAEXEM010000330.1 GCA_023401045.1 Actinomycetes bacterium | reverse complement strand
CCTCGGGGACGCCGACGCCGTCGACTACGTCGCCCTCGTCGACGCCGCGACCTTCGAGCCCGCGGGCCCGGCCACGGTCGACGCGCTCCTGCTGCTCGCGGCCCGGGTCGGTGCGACGCGGCTCATCGACAACGCACCGGTCGTGCTGCGCGGCGCCGCCGTCGGCGCACCCGCCGGGGCCCGGCTGGGAGGTGGTGCCGCGTGACGACGCTGCAGCGCACGATGATGACCGGCAAGATCCACCGCGCGACCGTCACCGCGGCGGACCTCCACTACGTCGGGTCGATCACCATCGACGCGGACCTGCTCGCGGCGGCCGACGTGCTGCCCGGTCAGCAGGTCGACGTCGTCGACGTCACCAACGGCGCCCGCCTGACGACCTACGCCATCGCCGGTGAGCCCGGCGGTGGGGAGGTCTGCGTCAACGGCGCCGCCGCGCACCTCGTCCACCCCGGTGACGTCGTCATCGTCATCGCCTACGGGACGATGTCCGACGCCGAGGCGCGCACGTACACGCCGCACGTCGTCCTCGTCGACGCGGGCAACGCGATCGTCGAGACGGGGGACGACCCCGGCCAGGTGCCGCCGTCGTGGACGGCGGAGACCGGGCTCGTCGGCTCGGGCATCCCGCTGCAGGCCGGCCGCGCCGCGGTCGTGGGCACCGACGCCACGTCCTGACGTCCCGGCGCTAGGGTCCGGGTGTGCCCGTCACGCCCGCGCTGCCCGCCGTCCGGATCGCCACCCGGCTCGCGGCGCCCGACCCGGGCTGGACGGTGACGGCGGACGCCGTCGTCGTCGGGTCCGGCATCGCCGGTCTCACCGCCGCGCTCGAGCTGCGCAGCCGTGTCGCGCGGGTGCTGCTCGTCACCAAGGGCGTGCTGCAGTCCGGCTCGACGGTGTGGGCGCAGGGCGGTATCGCCGCCGCGCTCGACCCGGAGGACTCCCCGGCGGCGCACCTGCAGGACACCCTCGTCGCGGGGGTCGGGCTGTGCGACCCGCGCGCGGTCGAGGTGCTCGTCACTGAGGGGCCGCGGCGGGTGCGCGAGCTCGTCGCGCGCGGTGCCGTCTTCGACACCCGCCCCGACGGGCTGCTCAGCCTCACACGCGAAGGCGGCCACCTCGCGGACCGGATCGCCCACGCGGGCGGCGACGCGACCGGTGCGGAGATCTCCCGGGCGCTCGTCGCGCAGATCGAGGCGGTCCGCGACGACCCCGGCATCGAGGTGGTCGAGCACGCGCTCGTCCTCGACGTCCTCACCGGCGCCCCGGGGCCCGACGGGTCGCCCGGCGCGGTCGCCGGGGTGACGCTCCACGTCATCGGGGAGGGCTCGCGCGACGGCGTGGGAGCAGCGCTCGCACCGGTCGTCGTGCTCGCCACCGGCGGCATCGGCCAGGTCTACCGCTCGTCGACGAACCCCGCCCAGGCGACCGGTGACGGCATCGCCGCCGCGCTGCGGGCCGGTGCGCTGCTCGGTGACCTCGAGTTCGTCCAGTTCCACCCGACGGTCCTGTGGCTCGGGGCCGGGGTCAAGGGCCAGCTCACGCTCGTCTCGGAGGCGGTGCGCGGCGAGGGTGCCCTGCTGCTCGACACCGACGGGGTGCGGTTCATGCCGGACGAGCACCCGCTGGCCGAGCTCGCGCCGCGGGACGTCGTCGCGCACGCGATCGTCCGGCGGATGGCCGCCACCGGGTCGGACCACGTGTGGCTCGACGCCCGCCACCTCGGCGGGGACTTCCTGCGGGGCCGGTTCCCGACGATCCACGAGCGCCTCGCCGAGCACGGCATCGACCCGGCGACCGACCTCGTGCCGGTCGCGCCCGCGCAGCACTACCACTCCGGCGGCGTCGTCACGGACCTCGACGGGCGCGCGACGGTGCCGGGCCTCTACGCCGTCGGCGAGGTCGCGTGCACGGGCGTGCACGGCGCCAACCGGCTCGCGTCGAACTCGCTGCTCGAGGGTCTCGTCTTCGCGCACCGGGCCGCGCGGGACGTCGCCGCCCGGGTCGACGGCGGCTTCCTGCCGCGGGTCGAGCCGGTCGAGCGGCCCGGCGGCGAGGCGCTCATCCCCGCGGCGTCACGCGCGCGGGTGCAGCGTGCGGCGACCGACGGGTCGGGGGTGCTGCGGTCCGGCGACGGGCTGCGCCGCACGCTCGACGTGCTCGCCGCGATCCCGACGGACGCCCAGCGCCGGCACGACGACGGCCGGCTGCTCGGCCACCCGCAGCTCGCGGAGTGGGAGACGACGAACGTCCACCAGGTCGCGACGGCGCTGACCCTCGCAGCGCTCGTGCGCGAGGAGTCCCGTGGTGGTCACGCCCGCACCGACTTCCCCGCTCGGGACGACGCGTGGCGGGTCCGGGTCGGGGTGAAGTGCGAACCGGACGGAACGGTGGCAACCGACCTCGCCGCGGTGGGTTCGTCCGGTGTGCCCGGCGATCACCGGGAAAGCCTGTTCCCGAAACGGTGACACTTACCGCGAACTGAACGGGTGACCGGTCTGTCGTTGCGACGGGCGCACCCTCTAGCGTCGCCCTCCACCCCGGAGCGCCGGGGGTCCGGGTCGTGCGCGAGGGAGCGTCATGCGAGCCACACAGCGTCCGAGGGCCGCGCAGCGGCGCAGGTCGGCACAGCGGCGGAAGGCCTGGACGAGCAGCGGTGCAGTCGCCGCGGTACTCGCCCTCGTCGTGGCCCCGACCATCGGCACGGCACCGACCGCACCCGCGGCGGCGGCCTCGACGACCGTGCTCGCCCTCGACTTCGAGGACGGCACGAACGGCTCGTGGACGCAGAGCGGCGGCCCGACGCTCAGCCACCCGTCCGACACCGCACTCCGGGTGGCGGACCGCACGGAGACCTGGGACGGGCTGACGTCCCCGGCGGTGAGCGTCGAGGCGGGCGTGACGTACACGTTCACCGCTCGCGCCCGGCTCGCCGCCGGCACGTCCGGCACGGTCGCCATGCGCTTCCAGACGGGCGCGCCGTCCTACACGTGGATCGGCGACACGCCCGGCGTCGGCTCGACCGGCTGGACGACCATCACCGACACCTGGGTCGCGCCGGCGGACGGCACCGAGTCGTTCACGTTCGGCGCGGGCGCGCTCGCCGGAGCGGCGTCGTACACCTACCTCGTCGACGACCTGCGGATCACGCGGCCGGCGGCGGACCCGACGGCGCCCCCGGTCGTCGTCGCGGCGGCGGACTTCGAGACCGAGGGCCGCGGCGGCTGGACGCAGAGCGGCAACCCGACGCTCACCGAGGTCGTCACCGGCCGGCACCTGCGCGTCGACGGCCGTGCTCACGACTACGACGGCATCAAGTCGCCCGAGACCGACTTCGAGGGCGGCGTCACGTACACGTTCAGCGCCCGCGCCCGCCTCACCGGCCCGACGCCGGCGAGCACGCAGCTGCGCTTCGTCGTCGAGCCGGCGTACCAGTGGATCGGCACGACGACGGTGACGAGCGACTGGACCACCGTGACCGGCACGTGGACGCCGACCGAGGACACCCGCCAGGCCGTCTTCATCGGCACCGGGCAGGAGGCGGACGCCCCGTTCGGGTACGAGATCGACGACATCCGCGTCGAGCGCGCGGGTGACCCGCCGTCCGGCTCGACGACCGTCCTCACGTCCGACTTCGAGGCGGTGGACCTGTCGCCGTGGGCCGCGCGCGGCGGCACGATCGCCCGCACGACCGACGCCGCGCACGGCGGTGACGCCGCGATGCTCGTCGCCGGCCGCACGCAGAACTGGCACGGTGCCGAGACGCCGCTCGCGTCGCTGCTCGCCGCCGGCGGGACCTACACCGTCGAGGCGTGGGTCCGGCTCGCACCCGGCACCGCGCCGACCACGGTGAAGATGACGGCCGCGGAGGTGCCGACCGAGTACGTCGAGGTCATCCCGGCGACGGCGGTGACGGCCGACGAGTGGGTGCACCTCACCGGCACGTACACCCGCGGCACGGGCGTCACCGGTGGTGTGCTGTACTTCGAGGCCGCCTCGGAGACCGCGAGCTTCCTCGTCGACGACGTCACCGTCGTCGGCCCTCCCGCCGGCTCCGACGACGGCTGGGTGCCGGACCTCGACGGCTTCGTCCCCGGCGGTGCGGTCGACCCGACGACGACGCCGGTGGGCGCGGCGCGGTCCGCGGGCGAGGCCCCGACGGCGGCGCTGACGTTCGACGACGGCCCCAACGGTGGCGACACCGCACGCCTGCTCGCCTTCCTGCGGGCGCAGGACGTCACGGCGACGTTCTGCGTCATCGGGCAGAACCTCGCGACGGCCGAGGCGAAGCTGCTGCTGCAGCAGGTGGTCGCCGACGGGCACACGCTGTGCAACCACGGCATGACCTACGGCTCCCTCGGGGGCAAGACCCGCGCGGAGGTCGAGACCGACCTCAAGGCGGCGCTCGCCGCGATCCGCGAGGCCCTCGGCGACCCGGACGCGGCGGTGCCGTACTTCCGCGCCGCGAACGGTGACTGGGGGCGCTCGGCGGAGGTCGCCGTCGCGCTCGGCATGCAGCCGCTCGCGGTCCGCAACACGATCGAGGACTGGGTCGTCGACGACGTCGAGACGCTCACGGCGAACCTGCGCACGAGCATGCGCGACGGCGAGATCGTGCTCGTGCACGACGGCGGCGGCGTCCGCACGCCGTCCGTCGAGGCGGTCGAGACGGTCGTCGCCGAGCGGCTCGCTGCCGGCTGGGTCTTCACCCTGCCGGTCGGCGGCACGCAGGCGCCTCCGACGCGGACGTCGATCGACGCCGACTTCGAGGACGGCACCCTGCAGGGGTGGTCGGGACGTGACGCCGGCAACGGCCCGCCGACGGTCGAGGTCGTCTCCCCGGGGCGCGACTCGGACCACGCGGCGCGCATCTCGGACCGCACGAGCCAGGGGCAGGGCCTGCAGACGTCCGTCGTCGGGATCTTCGAGCCGGGCGCGACGTACGACTTCTCGGCGTGGATCCGGTTCGAGGGCACCCCGGGCGACGTGACGCTCAGCGCGCACGTGAGCGCCGGCGGCGCCTCGTCGTACCCGAACCTCGTCCAGCTGCCCGGCATGTCGAACGACTGGGTCGAGGTGAGCGGCTCGTTCACGATGCCGAGCTACACCGACGCCGCCGAGGTGTACGTCGAGACGGCCTGGGCGAACGGTGCCGCGGGGAACACCTCGACCTTCCTCCTCGACGACCTCGTGTTCACCCAGCGTCCCGACCCCGTCATCGAGGACCTGCCGGCGCTGCACGGCGCGATCGACGTGCCGCTCGGCGTCGCCGCCGACTCCCGGGAGACCTTCCGGTCGGCGCGCACCCTGCTGACCAAGCACTTCGAGCAGGTGACGCCGGAGAACTCGATGAAGCCCGAGGCGTGGTACTCCGGGCGGACGTTCACCCCGAGCGCCGAGTCCGACGCCCTCATGGACTTCGCCGCCGAGGAGGGGCTCGGGGTCTACGGCCACGTGCTCGTGTGGCACGCGCAGACACCGGCCTGGTTCTTCCAGGACCCGGACGGTGACCCGCTGCCGGTGACGGAGGCGAGCGCCGCCGTCGTCCGCCAGCGGATGTACGACCACATGCACGCGATCGCCGAGCACATGGTCGACCGCTACGGGGAGTTCGGCTCCCCGACGAACCCGCTCGTCGCCTGGGACGTCGTCAACGAGGTCGTCTCCGACGGTGCCGAGCACCCGGACGGGCTGCGTCGCAGCGAGTGGTTCCGCTACCTCGGCGAGGAGTTCGTCGACCTCGCGTTCGCGTACGCCGACGAGATCTTCAACGAGGAGTTCGCGGCGCCGGGCACGGACCGCCCGGTGGCCCTCTTCATCAACGACTACAACAGCGAGCTGCCGGGCAAGCAGACGCGCTACCTCGACCTCGTCGAGCGTCTGCTCGACCGCGGGGTACCGGTCGACGGTGTCGGCCACCAGTTCCACGTGTCGCTGTCGCTGCCGGCCGCCTCCCTCGGGGACACGCTCACCGCGTTCTCCGGCCTCGGCGTCCGGCAGGCCGTCACCGAGCTCGACGTGACGACCGGGACCCCGGTGACGGAGGCCCTGCTCGTCGAGCAGGGGTACTACTACCGCGACGCGTTCCGTGCCTTCCGCGAGCACGAGGACCAGCTCTTCTCGGTGACCGTCTGGGGGCTGTACGACACCCGGAGCTGGCGGTCGAGCAGCGGCGCCCCGCTCGTCTTCGACGACGGCATGCAGGCCAAGCCCGCGTACCACGGGATCATGGACGACGAGCTGCCGCCCCGGGTGCGCACGGCGGACGTCTTCGCCGGCGACGTGCCGCTCGGGCCGGGTGCCACGACCGACGCGACGTGGGGCCGGCTGCGGCTGCACGACGTCGACGGGGCGGCCCGGTGGCAGGCGCGCTGGGCGCCGGACCACCTCACGGTCCTCGCCCGGGTGACCGACGCGTACGACACGCTCGAGGTGCAGCTCGACGGCGCGACGTGGGTGCTCGAGCGGGACGGCACCGGTGACCTGCCGGGCGTCGTGCGCGAGACGGCGGACGGGTGGGACGCGGTCGTCCACGTGCCACTCACGGGTGCGACCGAGGGTCTCGCGCTCGACGTCGACGTGCGGGTCGCCTCGGGTGCGGACGTCGTCGGGTGGAGCACGCCCGGCACGCTCGGCACGCTCGTCCTCCTCGAGGAGCTGTCCGCCACCGAGGTCGTCGCGGCGTCGACGGCCCCGGCGGTCGACGGCGAGGTCGACGACGTCTGGCAGACCGCCGGCTGGGTCCGCACCGAGCGCCAGGTCTCCGGTACCGGCGGCGCGACCGCCAAGGTCCGGACCCTCTGGCAGGGGATGCACCTCTACGTCCTCGCCGACGTCACGGACCCGGTCGTCGACACCTCGTCGGCCTCCCCGTGGGAGCGGGACTCCGTCGAGCTGTTCCTCGACTCCGGCAACTTCCGCAACGGGTCGTACCGGTACGACGACATGCAGGTCCGCATCGACGCCGACGGCACCGTCTCCATCGGTGCCGGCGACGAGGCGTACCACCTCGCACGGGTCGAGTCGGCCGTGGCGCGCACCGCGACGGGCTACCGCGTCGAGGCCGCCCTCGAGCTGAAGTTCTACGGCGGCGAGGGCAGCACCCACGGCTTCGACGTCCAGGTGAACGACGCCTCCGCCGGTGCCCGCACGTCGGTGCGCACGTGGGCGGACCCCACGGGCCAGGGGTACCAGACGCCGCGGCGCTGGGGTGTCGCCGAGCTCCTCGCGGTCGGCGCCGGGCCGTCCCCGTCGCCCTCACCGTCCGCCTCGCCCACGCCGTCGGCCTCGCCGGCGCCGGGAGGGGAGCAGGGCCCGTCGATCGCGCTGTCCGTGCCGCGCGTGCGGGCCGGGCAGGAGATCCGGATCGAGCTGTCCGGCTTCGACCCCGGCGACGTCGTCGGGCTCGCCCTCGACGGCGGCGTCACCGCGGGCGGCGGCCTCGGCGGTGTCGGGCGGGCGTCGGCGGGTGGTAGCCGG
>JAEXEM010000269.1 GCA_023401045.1 Actinomycetes bacterium | reverse complement strand
GCCCCGAGCCGTGAGGTGGGGACGCGCGCGAGGACGGCGCGCACACCCGCCCGGTTCTCGCGCACGGCGGGGTCGGTGTCCGGGGTGTTGCGGAAGGCCCCGGGGGTGGAACGCGGCACGGCGGCGTGCCGGTCGGGCACGCGGTGCCGCGGCGGCGCGGGGGAGGCAGCGTCGGCGAGCGAGGCGAGGAAGCGGTCGCGCTCGCGGGCGAACAACGCGTCGTCGTGAGCGATCCCGGTGACCGCGGACATGTAGTTCTCGTCCGACGCGCCCTCCTCCAGCCGGCGCACGAGGTAGGCGATCGCGACGTCGAACTCCTGCGGTGCGACGACCGGTGTGTAGAGCAGCAGGCTCCCGGTGTCGCGCCGCACGGCCTCGGCCTGCCCGGGCGCCATGCCGAGGAGCATCTCGACCTCGACGCCGTGCCGCACCCCACGGCGCCCGGCGAGCAGCCAGGCGTGCGCGACGTCGAACAGGTTGTGCCCGGCCACCCCGAGGCGCACGTTGGCGACGCGCTCGGGCTGCAGCGCCCAGTCGAGCACGCGCTTGTAGTGCGCGTCCGTCTCCTGCTTCGTCGCCCACGTCGCGAGCGGCCAGCCGTGCAGCTCGGCCTCGACGCGCTCCATCGGCAGGTTCGCGCCCTTGACGAGCCGGACCTTGATGCCCGCACCGCCACGTGCCCGGCGTGCGGCCGCCCACTCCTGCAGGCGCTGCATGGCGGGCAGCGCGTCGGGCAGATAGGCCTGCAGGACGATCCCGGCCTCGAGCCCGAGCAGGCGCGGGCGGTCGAGGAGGCGCGTGAAGACCTCCACCGTGAGGTCGAGGTCCTTGTACTCCTCCATGTCGAGGTTGACGAACGCAGGCGTGGGGGAGGCCGCCGCCTGCTCGTACAGCGGGAGCAGGTGCTCGACGACGTCCGCGACCGCCTCGTCGAACGCCCACGGCGCGTGCGGTGCGACGACGGCGGAGACCTTGACCGACACGTAGTCGACGTCGTCGCGGGCCAGCAGGCGGCGGGTGCCCTCGAGGCGTCGTGCGGCCTCCCGGCGGCCGAGCACCGCCTCGCCGAGGAGGTTGACGTTGAGGCGGGCCCCGCCTGCGCGCAGCCGTGCGATCGCGGGACCCAGGCGGTGCTCGCTCGCGTCGACGACGAGGTGGCCGACGAGACGCCGCAGCACCCGGCGCGCCACGGGCACGACGAGCCACGGGAGTGCGGGGGCCAGCGCGCCGCCCAGTCGCAGCGCCGTGCGCAGATGGACCGGCAGGAACCGCGGCGGCCTCGTGGCGAGCACGCGCAGCCGGCGGGCGGCGACGTGGACGTCCTCCGGCCGCACCACGCCGTCGACGAAGCCGACCGCGAAGGCCAGACCGGCCGGGTCGCTCAGCAGGGCCGCGAGCTGACGTGCCGCCGGGTCGTCCGGTACGGCGGCCGCCTCCTCGACCCACCGCCGCACGAGGGCGACGACCTCGTCGGCGTGGCTGCCGTCGGTCGTGGTCGGCGGCGTTGCCACGGTGTGCGTCATGGTCCCCCTCGGTCAGCGGCAGATCCGGGCGTACCGGCCAGTATCGGCGTCGACCTCGACGGCGGGAAGGAGGCGGGTGCCACCGAGGGGACGGGGGCCGAACAGCGCACCCACCGGGCCGGCCGGCGCTAGCGTGTCCCGATGAGCCGGATCTTCACCACCGCGTTCGGTGCGGTCTACCCGCTCTACGTCGAGAAGGCCGAGCGCAAGGGCCGCACACGCGCCGAGGTCGACGAGGTCATCACGTGGCTCACCGGGTACGACGAGGCCGCGCTCCAGGAGCACGTCGCCTCAGGGACGACGTTCGCGGACTTCTTCGCCGGGGCACGGATCCACCCCGGAGTCGCGCTCATCACCGGCAAGGTGTGCGGGGTCCGGGTGGAGGACGTCGAGGACCCGCTCATGCGGAACATCCGCTACCTCGACAAGCTCGTCGACGAGCTGGCGAAGGGTCGCCCGATGTCGAAGGTGCTGCGCGCCTGAGGCGCAGCCCGTCCGCCGCCGACCTGATCCCCCTGTCGCGCGATCGGGTGAAAAACCCGCACAACGGGATCCTGGGCACGAATGCCCCACAGGGGCCCGTCACCTCCCGCTACGTTCCTCCCAGCCGTCACGGACGACGGCCCCGGGCAAGCGGTTCACCGACCGCCCCGGCGAGGCGGGCGCACGGTCGCGTCCGTGCAAGGGGGCGTCGTGAACGTGCTCGTCCGTGGTGTCCGCTGTGCGCGCACAGCTGTCGTCGCTTCCGCCGTGGCGGTAAGCCTCGTCGTGGTCGGCATGATGCCGGCGGCCGCCGAGCCACCTCGGCCGGCGGCACCCGCCGAGCCTGCCGCTGCGGAGCCCGTCGAGCTGCCACCTCTGGACTCCGCGGCGCCGCCCACGACCTCCTCCCCGGTGGAGGTGGGGGAGCAGGCGCCGCCGGTTCCGGCGCCCCGAACGTCCCGGCTCGACAGCGGTGAGGTCGACGTCGAGGGCTTCGACGAGGACGAGTCGACGGTCGTCGCGCAGGCGGAGGACCGCACCGTCTACCAGAACCCCGACGGCACGTTCACGACCGAGCTCACGCCCGAGCCGACGAAGGTCGAGCGGCCCGACGGGTCGTGGGTCGACGTCGAGACGACGGTGACAGCCGACGGGGCCGGTGGCCGCACGAGGAACCACCCGCTGTCGCCGCGGTTCGCGGCGAAGGGCAGCTCGGAGCAGCTCCTGCAGCTCTCGCGAGGTGACGTCGACGTGAGCATCACGCTGCTGGGGGCGCGTGAGAAGCCGCTCAAGCGGAAGGGGGCGACCGCGCGCTACGAGGACGTCTTGCCTGGCGCCGACCTCGAGTACGAGGTCACCCCGGGCACGGTCAAGGAGTCCGTCGTCCTCAACGAGCCGCCCACCACGGCACCCGTCTACCGGTGGCGCCTCACCGGCAAGGGCTTCGACGTCCGCGAGGGGCGTTCGGGGTCCTTCGAGCTCGTCGACGCCGACGGTGAGGTGAGCATGCACATCCCGCCCGCGCTCGTCGTCGACTCCTCGGGCCGCGAGGGGCGTTCCGAGGACGCGATGGTCAACGCGCCGATGACGGTGACGAAGGACCGGAAGGGCTGGCTGCTGACGGTCCGCCCCGACCTCGAGTGGCTCACCGACCCGGACAGGGTGTACCCGGTCTCCGTCGACCCGACGGTCGGCGTCGGGCAGGAGAACACGCACTCCTACCGCTCGGACGGCGTCGTCATCACCGACGGCAAGCTGCGGGTGGGCAACGCGCGTGCCGAGAACCGCGCGACGCACTGGCGCACCGTCTTCCATTACAACTACGAGCAGTTCTTCGGCAAACAGGTGCTCGACGCGTACATGCACGTCGTCGTCGAGAGCGGCACGGTCAACTCCCACATCGCGCAGACCGGCTGGGCGAGCTGCTTCGGCTACCACTGCCAGGGCAACGCGCACGCCCAGACATACATCGGTGGCGACGGCATCTACGACAGCGACGCCCTCTCGGCGGCGTACGCGAGCTGGGTGAACGGCCGGGGCGCGGGGTCCTACGTCTACGTGTCCGGTGACGAGCAGCCCAGCGTCTACACGTACAAGAACATGCGCAGCGCGCTCTACATCACGACGGTCGACTTCCCGTCCGTGTCGCAGTCCGCGCCCGCGAACGGTGCGCGCGTCTCCGCGACGCCCACGCTCTCGGCCTCGTTCGCCGATCCCGCCGGGTCGGGCGGGATCGCTCGCTACTTCCGCATCGGGACGACGTCGAACCCCAGTGACAGCCCCGTCTACAACAGCGGGTGGATCTCCCAGGACTCCGTCGTCGTGCCGGCGGGCGTCCTCGAGGAGGGCAGGACGTACTACTGGAAGGTCTTCGTCCACAACGCCTACAACGGGCTCCACGGGGTCTCGACGCAACGTGAGTCCGCCGTGCGGTCGTTCACGACGAACACCGTGCCGAAGGTCGACCGGACCGCCGTGACCTTCGACGGGGCGCGGCCTCCCACGTCGGGGACGCAGACGATCGTCACCACCTCGCCGACGATCTCGTGGCCGGCGGTCGCCCCGGACGCGGACGGCGCGATCCAGTACCAGGTCCGCATCGCATCGGGCTCGGACGCGCGCACCGGGACGGTCCTCACGTCCGGGTGGCAGTCGGGCACGACGTACCAGGTCCCCGAGGGGAGCCTGCGTGACGGCGGTGTCTACGGGTGGACCGTCGAGACGCGGGACCCGATCGGGTCGGGCCGTGACGTGTGGACCGCGTCGTTCAAGGTCGACCGCCGGCTGGCCGAGTCCGGCCCTGCCCCGGTCGAGCAGGTCGGTCCGGTGACCGTCAACCTCGCGAACGGCAACGTCGGTCTGAGGTTCTCCTCGCCGACGGTCGAGACCGTCGGCGGGCCGATGGGCCTGACGTTCTCGTACAACTCGCAGGCGGCGCGCACCAAGGGTCTGCTCGGGCGCTACTACGCGACGACGACGGCCGCGAAGGACTTCACCTTCACCGGCGAGCCCGTGATGACACGCACCGACCCGCAGCTGAGCTTCGCGTGGGAGCTCGGGTCGCCCGCGCCCGCCGTCCCGGTCGACCGGTTCGCTGCGCGGTGGACCGGGTTCTTCACCCCGCCCACCGCGGGGAGCTGGACGTTCGGCGTCGTGCAGGACGACGGCGCGCGCGTCGCCGTCGGTGGCGCCACCGTGCTCGACCGTTGGTCCAACCAGGCCGGCGGGGTCAACTGGGGGACCGCGGCGACGGTCAACGGCCCGTCCGCGATCCGCGTCGACTACTTCGAGGAGTCGGGCGGCGCGACGTTCCAGCTCTGGGCCAAGGGCCCCGGCTACCCCGACGGGATCATCGTGCCCGCGGCGTGGTTGTCACCGACCTTCGAGACGCTCCCGGCGGGCTGGGTCGCGTCCACGGCGCTCGCGGGCGACGACCCGCAGTACGTCAGCGCCGTCGTCGAGGCGAACGCGGTCGTCCTCACCGACGTCACGGGCACCTCGCACACGTACACGAGGAAGTCCGCCGGCGGCTACGAGGCGCCTGCCGGTGAGTACGGCGTCCTGGGGCTGTCCGCGACCGGGCAGGTGAACCTCACGGACGAGGACGGCACCGTCTACGTCTTCGGCACCAACGGGCGCCTGGAGTCGGCCACGCCGCCGCAGGACGCGAAGACACCGGCCGCACCGCAGGTGACGTGGCGGGGCGGCACGGGGCAGCTCGACGCCGTGACGGACCGGGCGTCGGGCAAGAAGGTGCGCTTCTTCTACGCCGGGGACACGGCCCCCGAGGGGAGCGGGGCGGCGTGCCCCGTCGAGTCCGGTTTCGCCGCGCCCCCGTCGGGCATGGTGTGCCGCATCGTTTACCCGCCTGCGTCCGGGTCGGGCGTGGGGGAGTCGACCCGCCTGCACTACGACACGGGCGGGCGCCTCGTGCGCATCGTCGACCCGGGTGACGAGGTGACGGACTTCGGGTACGCCTCGTCCGGCGAGCTCGTCGGTCTGCGCACGCCCGCGCTCAACGACTGGATCGCGGTCGACCCGACGGCACGCCGGACCGACGCGGGCCTCGTGAAGATGGCGTACGACGTCACGGGACCCTCGACGAGGGCACCGAAGGTGACGGACGTGACGTTGCCCGCAGCCGACGGCGGCGCCGCGACGGCGCGCCTGAGCACGTCCTTCGTGTACGCGGACGCCACGACGACGAAGGTCCGGCGGACCGGCGTGCCGGGCGACGCCCGGACGGTGACGTTCGACGCGGCGTGGCGCCAGGTGTCCGACACCTCGGCCCTGGGGCTGCGGGCCACGCAGGCCTGGCACGAGTCGAAGGACCTCGTGCTGTCCCAGACCGACACCGCGGGCCGGACGTCGACGACGATCTACGACGCGCGGGACCGTGCGACCGACACGTACGGCCCCGCGCCGGCGTCCTGCTTCGGCGCCGACCGGCGTCCGACCGCGGCGTGCGCATCGACGGTGCCGCACACGTCGACCGCGTTCGACGAGGGGATGTCGGGGCTCAACGTCGCGTACTACTCGGGCGCGAACCTCGCAGGGTCCCCCAAGGCGTTCGCGCTGGGTCTCGGCACCGGCGGCCTCCAGAAGGACTGGGGGACCACGATGCCGGACCCGGCGATCACCGCCGCGCCCTGGGGTGCGCGGATGACCGGCGTCCTCACGTTCCCGCAGGCGGGGACGTACACGCTCACCGCGGTCGCGGACGACAACGTCAAGGTGTGGATCGACGACATGGTCGCGGTGTCCCCGCCGGACCTCGCGACCGTCAGCGCATCCGTCGTCCGTGCCGCTGCCGGCCCGGCACGCATCCGGGTGGACTACCGGAACAGCGGCGGTGGTCCCGGCTCGCTCACGTTGTCCTGGTCCGGGCCGGGGGTCACGGCGGGCCGCATCCCGGACTCGGCGCTCGCGCCCGACTACGGGCTCGCGACGACCTCGACGGTCGACGACGCGGTGCCCGCGGCGGTGCCTGCGGGGACGCCCGCCGTGGCGGCCGACCAGGTGCCTCGGCAGGTGACCCGGACCGGCTACGGATCCAGCCCGTGGCTCGGGCGGCCGCTCACCACGACCGAGGACCCGGGCGGACTGGCCCTGACGACGACCACGACGTACGAGTCGGGTGGGTTCGGGCGGCGCACGGGGCGTTGGCTGCCCGCCGCGAGCGCAGCGGGCACGCTGACCGCGGAGCGGGGGACGACGTACGCCTACTACGGCGCCTCGGACACCCAGCCCGACGTGTGCGCCGCCCCGGCCGGGGCGAAGCCGGCAGGGCTGCTGCGCACGACGACGGAACCGACGCCCGCGTCCGGTGAGCCGGTCGTCACGACCACCGTCTACGACCACCTCGGGCGCAGCATCGGCACGAAGGTCTCCGGCTCCTCGGGCTGGACGTGCACGACGTACGACGGCCGTGGGCGTCCCACGAAGGTGGCGTACCCGGCGGAGGGCGCGACGGCGGCACGCACGGTGACGACGTCGTACGCCGTCGGAGGCGACCCCCTGGTGTCCTCGACGACCGACTCCGCCGCACCCGGGTCGGGGACGACGACGACGAAGGTCGACCTCCTCGGGCGCGTCGTGCAGTACACGGACGTGTGGGGCGTGGTGACGACGACGTCGTACGACGCCGCCGGGCGACCCGCCGCGTCGCGCACGACCGTCGGCTCGACCGCGTACGACAGCAGCGTCGAGTACGACGCCGACGGGCGCGCGGTGCGGCTGCTCGACGGCGGCAAGGTCGTCGCGGTCCCGGAGTACGGGGCCGGTGGTGACCTGGTGGGCGTGACGTACCCCGCGGGTGAGGGGTCGGCCGGGAACGGCACGAGCGTGCGGGTCGGGCGTGACCCTGCCGGCGCGTTGGCCGAGCTCGTCTGGTCGTTCGTCGGGTCGCCCGCCGTGACGGACCGGGTGGTGCGCTCGCAGTCGGGCCGGGTGCTCACCGCGACGGTGAGCGACGGGGCGGGCGCAGGGTCGTCGTCGTACTGGTACGACGGCGCCGGGCGCCTCGTGCGCGCGGTCATCCCACGCCACGAGCTGACGTACTCGTTCGCCGACAGCGGTGGGTGCGGTGCGAACGCGCGAGCGGGGGCGAACGGGAACCGGGTGTCGTCGAGGGACGTGCTCGACGGCGCCGCCGTGACGACCACCACCTCGTGCTTCGACCACGCGGACCGGTTGACGTCGACGACCGTGACCGACCCGCCCGCCGGTGCCTCACCGGTGTCGCGGACCGTCGGGGGCGCCGCCATCTCGTACGACGCCGCGGGCAACACCACCGCGCTGGCGGGGCAGACGTTCGGCTACGACCAGGCCGACCGGCACGTGTCGAGCACGGACGGCTCGGGCGTGACGGTGACGTACGGGCGGGACGCGTCGGACCGGATCGTCCAGCGCACCCAGGTGGTCGGCGGGGAGACGTCCGTCGTGCGGTACGGGTTCTCCGCGGGTGGTGACACCCCGGACCTGGTGATGGACGGTGCCGGTGCGGTGGTGGCGCGGGTGCTGTCGCTGCCGGGGGGTGTGACGGTCAACCTGCCGGTGTCGGGTGCGCCGGTGTGGTCGTACCCGAACATCCACGGCGACGTCGTCGCGACCGCCGACGGTGCGGGCGCCCGGACCGGCGCGCTGGTCTGGTACGACCCGTTCGGTCAGCCGGTCGATCCGGCCACCGGGCTCATCGGCACAGGTGCGGCCGACGACGCGGTGCCGGACAACCTGCCGGGGGACGCGGACAACGCCTGGGTCGGGCAGCACCAGAAGCTGTACGAGCACGCCGGTGACCTCGCGGCGATCGAGATGGGTGCGCGGGTGTACCTGGCGGCCCTCGGCAGGTTCCTGTCCGTCGACCCGGTCGAGGGCGGGGTCGACAACGCGTACGTGTACCCGACCGACCCGGTCAACGCATTCGACCTCGACGGGATGGCCTGCTCGTCGAACTGGTTCTGCCGCAATGCCGGGAACATCTCCATGGTGGCGGGCCTGGTTGCGATGATTCCCGGCCCCATCGGAATCGCAGCTGGGATCGTCTCTCTCGGCTTCGGAGCGTGGTCGGCCGCGAACTCGTGCCGCAGCCGGGACAAGCTCGGGTGCGCCTTGGGTGTTGCCGGGGTGGCGGTCGGAGGTGCGGGGGGCATGTTGAAGCTAGGCTCGGCGGCACTAAGATCCGCTACCGGCGGTTCGAAGTTCTTCGGCAGGAACCTCTCGATCAGGTTCCAAGGGCCTCGCATGAAACCCGTGCGCAGCGCGATGCGGAGGTACAACAGGTCGGTAAGGTCCTGGTCTCGAAAGGCTGACCGGGCAGGGAACTACCTGTGGGGGGCGGATGTCGCACTCACGGCCTACCGGACTGCGCGCCCACGCAGATGACGACTCACCCTGAGATGCCTCGAAGCGAGGCAGGTGAGACCTGGCTCATGCGCCGACTGCTATGGCGTCCACTCTTCCTCATCTACGTAACGCTCGCCGAGGCGATGGTCGAGGCCCGGGGGCACCCAGCATCCGTGCGGCAGGGCGCGGGCTACCGAGACGCGTTGGTACCGCTGCTGGCGCTGGCTGCGATGGCGCGAATGGTCATCGGCCTGGCAACCGCGTTCTGGTTTGCGGGGGTGTTCGTCGTGGCCGAGGTGACGCAGTCCGTACTCGACCCGTGGGTGGATGTCGTGGGCCTGTCGCTCGGATGGACGGCTGCGCTCGGGATGCTTGCGTCCCTCGTCCGGATGGGGATCGCGTGGCTGCTCCGCCGACGTGAGGACCTCCTCGTTCGGCTCCGGTTCGTCGAGCCGGGTAAATGGGACCTGGTCTGGCAGGCGGTCATCGGCACGTGCGCGGCGCTCTGGGCGCTGGCCGGATCGGGCACGTGAGGGGGGGCGATGGAACGGCTGCCTCCCGCAGCAGGGCGAGGCGGTATCGGGGCCCATGAGTGGATCGCCGTGGAGCACACGCGCCGGCCAACGTCCTCCGGCGCCGGTCGGGGCGCGCCGATCTGCTGTCAAGCGGTCCGGCGACGTTGGCGATGAGGATGCAGCAGCGGGTCGGCTGGTCCGCCGCAGCCGCTGGCTCCGTTTGGACGGTGCCGGTGCGGTGGTGGCGCGGGTGCTGTCGCTGCCGGGGGTGTGACGGTCAACCGGGTGCCCACACCGGGCTCGGAATGGCGGTTCGGCGCGGAACTGGTCGCCACACGAATTTGGCGCGATACAACGTGAGATTGCGCCACGTGTACCGGCACCGTCCGGTGCGCAGTACCTTCAGGACCGCTTTCAACGTCTACAGCGGGTACCACTCGGCAACCGGGCGGTGGCGATGAGCGTGTGGCAGTCGGTTGGTTGGGTCCTCGCGATTCCAGGGTTCTTGCTCGTCGCCGGTGTGGCGTTCTTCTACGGCAAGGGGGCGGCGGGGTACCAGTGGGGGATGTGGCGCCTTCCCATCGCCGCTGGTTCGGCGGTCATCGGATTCACAGGCCTCGTGACGCTCATGGTGCTGATCATGTCCGGGCGCGATCTGACCGACGGGTGGATCACTCATCCGCTGACACTTGCTCTTCTCGGTCTCATCGCGCTGGTGATCGGCGCCGGTGTGATCCGGTTCGGGAGCTCGTACAGCGACTGGGTGGCCGAGCGCGTCTCCGCACGCGCTCTTCACCACGTCGGGCCCCTCCCGTCGGTGCTCTCAAGGGTCGTGTTCCCGGCCGCGCTCGTGGTTTCCGGCGTCGTCATGCTGGAGACGGCTTTCATCCTGTGAAGTTGCCGTTCCCATGGGCGGTGTGCGTTGGGACCTCACATGCACGCACGCAGCGCTCACGGGTGAGCAGCGGTGAGGAACCTCGTGCTTCGACCACGCGGACCGGTTGACGTCGGCGACCGTGACGGACCTGCCCGCCGGTGGTGTCGCGGACCGTCGGGGGCGCCTCGATCTCGTACGACGCGGCGGGCAACACCACCGCGCTGGCGGGGCAGACGTTCGGCTACGACCCGGCCGACCGGCACGTGTCGATCACGGACGGCTCGGGCGCGAGGGTGACGTACGGGCGGAATGCGTCGGACCGGATCGTGCGGCGCACAGGTGGTGGGCGGGGAGACGTCCGTCGTGCGGTACGGGTTCTCCGCGGGTGGTGACACCCCGGACCTGGTGATGGTCGGTGCCGGTGCGGTGGTGGCGCGGGTGCTGTCGCTGCCGGGGGGTGTGACGGTCAAGCTGCCGGTGCCGGGTGGCGGCCCGTCTCGTCGCCGGCATGGCGTCCTTCCACGCAGGCGCGCCGCCGGTCGCCGGATCCGGCCGCGTCGAGGGGCCGTGCGGTGGGTCGCGCACCGCGCACCGCCCGGCATGCGTCGCGAACCGGGTGAACGCCCGGGGCGCAGGTCCCGCTCGACCGGGGCGACCGGGGCGGACGCGCACGCACCGCGCCGTCCGACCGGTCGTGACGATTCGCCCGTGCCCCCGAGTGCCCCTCGGGTAAGTGATCATCTGCGCCAACGAGCCGTCGGCAGTCAGGTCCCCGACGGCCGTGTCTCGTCACCATCGGAGCTGGCATGACCACAACACGCGACGAACGACTTCCTCAGTACTCCCCGCAGGAGCAGAGCGAGATCCTTCGTGACGACAAGGGGGTACCCGTCGGGGTCGTCGAGAAACCGCGGTGGACCCCCGCGAAGGTCGCCCTCTGGATCGTCATCTCGCTCGTCGGGGCCACCGGCTGGACGATGCTGGCGATCGTGCGCGGCGAGCACGTCAACACCGTGTGGTTCGTCATCACCGCCGTCGCCACGTACGCGATCGGCTACCGGTTCTACGCGCTGTACATCCAGCGGCGCATCATGCGGCCTGACGACCGCCGCGCCACACCGGCAGAGCGGGTCAACAACGGGCGCGACTTCGACCCGACCGACCGCCGCGTCCTCTACGGGCACCACTTCGCGGCCATCGCCGGCGCCGGCCCGCTCGTCGGACCCGTGCTCGCGGCCCAGATGGGCTACCTGCCCGGCACGCTCTGGATCATCTTCGGCGTGCTCGTCGCGGGTGCGGTGCAGGACATGCTCGTCCTGTTCTTCTCCATGCGCCGCGGCGGGCGCTCGCTCGGGCAGATGGCCCGGGACGAGATCGGGCGGTTCGGCGGCACGGTCGCCATCGTCGTCATCTTCGTCATGCTGATGATCGTCCTCGCCGTGCTCGCACTGGTCTGCGTCAACGCGCTCGCCGAGTCGCCGTGGGGCGTGTTCTCGGTGGGCTGCACGATCCCGATCGCCCTGCTCATGGGCCTCTACCTGCGGTACCTGCGTCCGGGCAGGGTCACCGAGGTCTCCGTCCTCGGCTTCATCGCGCTCATCGCGGCGATCGTCGGCGGGCGCTGGGTCGCCGAGTCGTCGTGGGGGGAGTTCTTCCACCTCACCCCGACGACGCTCGTCGTCTGCATGGTGATCTACGGCTTCCTCGCCGCGGTGCT
>JAEXEM010000224.1 GCA_023401045.1 Actinomycetes bacterium | reverse complement strand
CTGCTCACCGTGCCGAGGCGCGCGCGGGGTGTCAAACCCGTCGGCCCGTCGGCCGCTCCGCCCGCGCAGGTCAGGTCCCGGTGCGAGGGGTGCTGCCGCGCTCGACGACCCGCATGTCCGCGAGGTGGAGCACGGGCCGCGCACCGTCGGCGGGCGGGTTCCGCCGCTCCCGCACCCGGCGGGTGAGCAGCTCCACCGCGACGTCGGCGATCTCGCGGCGCCCGGGGTCGACCGTCGTGAGGGCGGGGACCGCGTACCGCGCGTCCTCGACGTCGTCGAACCCGACGACCGCGACGTCGTCGGGCACGGCACGCCCCCGCACCCGCAGCTCGGCCATGGCGCCGATCGCGAGCGCGTCGTTGAACGCGACGACGCCGTCGACGGGCACCCCGGAGTCGAGGACGTCGGCCATCGCGCGCGCGCCGTTCTCCCGGTGCCACCCGTCGTCCGCCCACCCGATGAGGCGCCCGTCGAGCGCGATGCCGTGGGCATCGAGCGCCTGACGGTAGCCGTCGAAACGCAGCGTCGCGGACCCGGCGCTCTCGGCGTGGAGCATCCCGATGACGGCGACGTGCCGTCGCCCGTGGCCGAGCAGCAGCTCGGTGGCGGCGCGGCTGGCCTCGACGTTGCGCATCGTCACGTGGTCGATGCGCGGCGAGAAGACCTGCTCCCCGAGGAGGACGAGGGGGTACTCGACGGCCTCGAGGAGCGGGACGTCACGCTGCTCGAGCACCGCGGGGCTGAACAGCAGGCCGTCCATGAGCCCGCGCCGGGGCTCGCGCAGCGCGGCGAGCTCGCCGTCCCGCGTGAACCCGGTGACCTCGATGAGGACGTGGACGCCGTGCCGGCGCCCGGCGGCCAGCACCTCGTCCGCGAGCTCGCCGAAGTACGGCTGACCGAGCTCGGGCACGGCGAGCCCGATGATGCCGCTGCGCCCCGAGCGCAGGGAGCGGGCGGGCACGTTGAGCTCGTACCCGAGCTCGGCGACCGCCGCCAGCACCCGCTCGCGCGTGGCCTCGCGGATGTACGGGTACCCGTTGAGGACGTTGGAGACGGTCTTGACGGACACGCCGGCCAGTCGTGCGACGTCGGCCATCGTCGCCACAGCGCCCCCTCGGGTGTCGTCGCACCGGCGCCTCGGTGCGCCTCCCCCCGCCACCGGGCTGCCGACGTCGGGCGTCGGCAATCTACCGAAGCGCCCGCGAGCGCGGGAACGTTTCGGGTGCCCGTTGTCGACGGGGTCCCACGCCCCGCTCGCGCCTGCGGCGCCGCGCGGCACACTCGTGCCATGGGTGCGCCGCGTCCGTGGGTGCTGCACGTGGACCTCGACCAGTTCGTCGCGGCCGTCGAGGTGCTGCGCCGCCCCGAGCTGCGCGGCCGTCCGGTCGTCGTCGGTGGGCGGGGCGACCCCACCGAGCGGGGCGTCGTCTCGACGGCGTCGTACGAGGCGCGTGCCCTCGGGGTGCGGTCGGGGATGCCGTTGCGGGTCGCGGCGCGCAAGGCGCCCGAGGCGGTGTTCCTCCCCGTGGACGCGCCGGAGTACGAGGCGGTCTCGGACCGGGTGATGGCGGCGCTGCGCTCGCTCGGTGTCGTCGTCGAGGTCCTGGGGTGGGACGAGGCCTTCCTCGGCGCCGAGGTCGTCGACCCGGAGGGGCTGGCGCACCGGGCACAGGAGGTGGTGCTGGCGGCGACGGCACTGCACTCCTCGGTCGGCATCGGGGACAACAAGGTGCGCGCGAAGATCGCGACGGAGCACGGCAAGCCGGCGGGGGTGTTCCGGCTGACGGCGAAGAACTGGCGCGAGGTCATGGGGCCGCGTCCGACGATCGACCTGTGGGGCGTCGGGACGAAGGTGCAGCGCCGGCTGGCCTCGCTCGGGGTGACGACGGTCGACGAGCTGGCCGCCGCCCCCGTCGATGCGCTCGTGCAGGAGTTCGGGCCGCGCCTGGGGGTCTGGTACCACGAGCTCGGGCAGGGGCTCGGGCCCGCGACCGTCGACGACCGCCCGTGGGTGCCGCGCGGCCACAGCCGCGAGCGCACGTTCCAGCAGAACCTCACGAGCCCGGCGCAGGTGCGGGAGGCCGTCGAGGAGCTGGCCCGCGCGGTCGCGGCGGACGTCGCCGAGGACGGGCGGCCGGCGGTGCGGGTGGCGCTGAAGATCCGCTACGCGCCGTTCGAGACGACGAGCACGAGCCGCACGCTGGCCGGGCCGACGCGCGACGCCGCGGAGCTCGTCGCTGCACTGCTCTCGCTCACCGGGCACGTCGAGGACCGGGAGGTCCGGCTGCTGGGGGTGCGGGCGGAGATGGCGCCGCCGGACGGCGACCGGTCGGTCGAGCGCACCCCGGTGCGGGGACGGATCTGACGGAGGGTCCCGGCGTACGCGGGCCACCCGGGTCGCGTCACCCGGGTCGCCGCGCGTTCGGCGGCGCCCCGGGTGACGACGGTCGCGAGGGTCACCAGGCGAGCTCCCCGTCCTCGTCCTGGAGGGTCCCGGTCGGCCCGTCCGGTCCGAGGGTCGCGAGGCGAACGACGACCCGCGCGCTCTCGGCCGGCGGCCGGGGGCCCCCCCCCGCGGCCGGGGGGGGGGGGGGGGGG
>JAEXEM010000081.1 GCA_023401045.1 Actinomycetes bacterium | reverse complement strand
CGCTCCCGCCCACCACGCTCCCGCCCGCCGTCAGCGCGACGTCGGGGTGCAGCGGGTCGAGCGTCGCGACGGCGTCCTCCGCGGCGCGTGCCTGCCGCGACCCGCTCGAGTCCGCGAGCACCGCCCCGCCGAGGTCCGTCAGGGCGACCTCCAGCCCCGTGCTCGCGGCGAGCGTGGCGACGACCTCCTGCGCGCCCGACCAGTCGGGGTGCGTCGCGGCGTAGCCGAGCAGCGTGTCGTAGATCGTCGTGGTGTCGCGCAGCGACTGCTGCTGCTCCTGGCGGACGGCGACGGCCGTCGAGCGTGCCGTCGCCCAGGTCGCGGCCGCGACGGCCACCAGCGCGACCAGCGCACCGACGGCGAAGAGCTGGACGACGAGGCTGCGGTGCCAGCGGCGCCCGGGCCCCCCGCGGCTCACCGCGCCGCCTGCGCGGAGGTCAGGGCGTAGCCGACGCCGTAGACGGTCCGGATGAGCGCGGGGTCGAGCTTCTTGCGCAGGTTGACGACGTGCACGTCGATGGTCCGGCGCGTGACGTAGCGGTCGATGCCGTGCAGGCGTCGCAGCAGCTGCTCCCGGCTGAACACCCGGTCCGGTTCGCCCGCGAACACCTCGAGGAGTGCGAGCTCGGCCGCGGTGCACTCGACGGGCACCCCGCGGAACGTCACCTCGTGGCGCGTCGGGGCCACGGCCAGGTCTCCGACGACCAGCGGCCGGTCGGCGTCGCGCGCGGCGGCCTCGGCACGGCGCAGGAGCGCACGGGCGCGGGCCATGAGCTCGCGCGGGCTGTACGGCTTGGTGAGGTAGTCGTCGGCGCCGAGGTCGAAGCCGAGGAGCATGTCCTCCTCGGCGGCGCGTGCGGTGAGGACGAGGACCGGCAGGTCGCGTGTCGCGGGGTCGGCGCGCAGCACCCGGCAGACGTCGAGGCCGTCCATGCCCGGCATCATGACGTCGAGCACCAGCAGGTCCGGCAGCTCGTGGCGCACCTCGTCGACGGCGTCGCGACCCGAGCGCACGACCGTCGCGGCGTGCCCCTCCGCGACCACGTAGCGGCGGATCACCTCGGCCTGCTTCGGGTCGTCCTCGGCGATCAGGATGCGCGCCACCCGTGGAGTCTAGGAACGCGAACCGGCCCGGAACACGAGCCTGACAGGTTCCTCACAATGCCCTCCTAGCGTCCCCGGCATGCCGACCTCCCCGAGAAGCCCAGGCCGTCGTCCCGGACGCCGCCATGCCCTCCGCGCCGTCGTCCTCGCCCTGGTGCTCGCCACGGTGACCGTGACCGCGTCCTGCTCCGCGCCCGAGGCGCCGCCGCCGGTCGCGAGCCTGCCGGCGACGCCGACAACCACGCCGTCGGACGCCGCACCTGCGGACGCGGCGCCGACCGACGCGCCCGGCACCCCGGCCGACGCAGCGACGCCGGGTGGCCGCCCGCAGTTCCGCCTCGACGACACCGACGAGCGCCGCACCGCGCTCGTCAACGCCTACAGCCAGTGCCTGCTCGACCACGGCGCGACGAGGAACGAGGGACGGGAGGCCGCGGCGGCCGCGGCACCGGAGGGCAGCTCGGGCACCCCGCTCATCTCCGTCGCCGACCCCGTCCCCGCCGAGGCGTCCGCCGCCTGCGTCGAACTGCTGCCGCTCCTGCCACCGGAGGTGGAGGCCGCGACCAACCCGGACTTCCGCGAGCAGTCGATGGCGTACGTGGCCTGCATGAAGGACCAGGGGCTGTGGGTGCAGCTGCTCAACAACAGCAATCTCGACTGGACGTACCGGGCCGACCACCCGGTCCCCGAGAACAGCGACCAGATCGAGCAGGACTGCCTCGTCGAGGCGTTCTCGTGAGGCGTCGGCTGCTCGTGGCAGCGCTCTCCATCGTGCTCGTCGTGGGCGGCGGTGCGGCAGGTGCCCTGGCGCTGCGTGCCCCGGGGTCGCCCGCGCCCGCCGAGGCCACACACGCGCACACGGCCACGGTCACGCGCGGCGACCTCGCGCAGACCACGACCGTCCCGGGCTCGGTCGGTCACGGCACCGCCACGCCCGTCACCGGCCACGGGACCGGGACGGTGACGTGGCTGCCCGCGGTGGGGGACGTCGTCGACCGCGGCGGTCAGCTCTACCGGGTGGACGACCGGCCCGTCGTGCTCCTCATCGGCGACCTGCCCCTGTACCGGCCGCTGAGCCAGGCCCCGGGCCCGGACGGGAAGCGGCTGCGCGGGGCGGACGTCGACCTCGTCGCGGCGAACCTCGCGGCGCTCGGGTTCTGGGACGGCCCGACGTCGGACGTCGCGTTCACGCGACGCCTGGAGCGTGCCGTCGGACGCTGGCAGAAGGCCGTGGGGCGGCCCGAGACCGGTGCGATCGACCCCGCGGACGTCGTCGTGGCGCCTGCGGCGGTGCGCGTCGACGCGGTCACGGCGCACCTGGGCGACGCCGTCGGTACGCCGTTGCTCACCACCACCGGGGAGGGGAAGGTGGTGGTGCTCGACGTGCCGGTGGGCGTCGCGCCGGCGATGGCCGCAGGGCAGGAGGTCGAGGTCGCGCTCGGGGACGGGACGCGCGTCACGGCCCAGGTCGCGACGATCGGGGCGCCCGCCGCGGGCGGTGCCTCCGAGGGCGGGCCGACGGGAGTCCCCGTCACGCTCGTCCCGCCGGCCGGCTTCGACGCGCCGCCCGGTCCCGTGACGGCGACCGTCGTCACGGCGAGCCGGCCCGGCGTCCTGCACGTCCCCATCGCGGCGCTGCTCGCGCTCGCGGGCGGTGGCTACGCGGTCCAGGCGCCCGACGGCACGCTCACCCCGGTGACGATCGGCATGGTCGCCGACGGCGAGGTCGAGGTCACCGGCGTCACCGAGGGCGCGCAGGTGGTGGTCCCGTGACGCTCCTCGAGCTCGACCGCGTGCGCAAGGAGTACCCCGGTGGTGTCGTCGCGCTGGACGACGTGTCGCTGACGGTGGGCGCGGGGGAGGACGTCGCGATCGTCGGGCCGTCCGGCTCCGGGAAGTCGACGCTGCTGCACCTCATGGGCACCTTGGACCGTCCGTCGCGGGGCCGCGTGCGCGTGGGCGGCGTGGACGTGGCGAGCCTGTCCGACGCCGGTCTGTCGCGGCTGCGCGGTGAGCGGCTGGGGTTCGTGTTCCAGCAGGCGCACCTCGCCGACCAGGTGACGGCGCTGGAGAACGTCGTCGCCGGCCTCGTCTACGCGCCCGTGCCGCGCGGCGAACGGCGTGCCCGGGCGCGGGAGGCCCTCGAGCGGGTGGGCCTCGCCCACCGGGCCACCCACCGGCCCGGCGAGCTGTCCGGCGGCGAGCGCCAGCGGGTGGGGATCGCGCGCGCCCTGGCCAGCCGCCCCGGCCTCGTCCTCGCCGACGAGCCCACGGGCGCCCTCGACCAGGCGACCGGCCGCGACGTCCTCGCCCTGTTCCGGGAGATCCAGCGCGACGGGACGACGGTCGTGCTCATCACGCACGACCCGACGGTCTCGGGGGCGTTCTCGCGGCGCGTCGAGATCCGCGACGGGAGGGTGGCCGGATGATCCGCGACGCGCTCGGCCTCGGCTGGCTCGGTCTGCGGGGGCGACCGGCACGGGCGGCGATGAGCGCCGTCGGGATCGCCGTCGGGCTCGCCACCCTCGTGCTCGTCATCGCGATCCCGGCGAGCGGGCAGGCGGACCTCGACCGCCGGCTCGACGCACTGGGCACGAACGTGCTGGTCGCGCAGGGGTCGGGTGCCGCCGGCGCGCCGGTGCGGCTGCCGGAGGCCGCTGCGGCGATGGTCCGCCGGGTCGGTCCCGTGGAGTCCGCGACGGCGGTGGCGAACCTCAACCAGCCGGTGCTGCGCACCGACCTCGCCGACCCGACCGGAGCGGCCGGCATCACCGCGCTGGCGGCGACGCCCGACCTGCTCGCAACCCTGTCGGGCGACGTGGCGTCGGGCGTGTTCCTCACCGACGCGACCGCCGGGCTGCCCGCCGTCGTCCTCGGCCACACCGCCGCGCGGTGGCTCGGGATGACGGACGTCGACCCCGCGCACGCACCGCGGATCCGGGTGGGGCCGCGGTGGTTCAGCGTCGTCGGGGTGCTCGGGCCCATGCCGCTGACGCCGGAGCTCGAGCAGTCGGCGCTCGTGGGCTGGGACGCCGCGCGGACCGAGCTCGGGTTCGACGGTCACCCGACGGTCGTCTACCTGACGGCCGCCGAGCAGCGCCTCGAGGACGTGCGCGCCGTGCTGCCCGCGACGCTCGACCCGGTGGCGCCGGGCCTGGTCTCCGTGAGCCGGCCGTCCGACGCGCTCGCGGCCAAGCGTGCGGCGCAGGACACGTTCGGGGGCCTCTTCCTCGGGCTCGCCGGGGTCGCGCTGCTCGTCGGAGGGATCGGGGTCGCCAACACCATGGTGGTGTCGGTGCTGGAGCGGCGGCACGAGATCGGGTTGCGGCGGGCGCTGGGGGCCACCCGCGGGGCCGTGCGGCTGCAGTTCCTCGTGGAGGCGGTGCTGCTGTCGGTGCTGGGGGCGGTGGTCGGCACGTCCGCCGGGGTCGCCGGGGCGCTCGCGTACGCGGCGGTGCGGGGGTGGCCGGTCGTCGTGCCGCCGGTCGTGCTGCCGCTCGGGGTGCTGGGGGC
>JAEXEM010000055.1 GCA_023401045.1 Actinomycetes bacterium | reverse complement strand
CCGTTCGGCGCCGCGGGAGCAGGGCGCACCCCGGACGTCGAGCTCGACCTCGGCGGGGTACGCGTCGTCGCCCGGCACGCACCCGGCCACACCGAGGGGTCGACCCTCTACCTCGTCGACACCGGCGACGCGGACCCCACCGTCCTGTCCGGCGACGTGCTGTTCGCCGGCGGCATCGGGCGCACCGACCTGCCCGGCGGCGACCCCGCCGAGATGGACGCCACGCTCCGCGAGGTCGTCATGACGCTGCCGCCGCGGTCGCGGGTGCTGCCCGGGCACGGTCCCGGCACCGACGTCGCGACCGAGCTCGCGACGAACCCGTACCTGCCGCGCCCGCGCTGAGCGGAATCCCGGCGCGGGTCACCGTGCCGGTCTGGGATCATCGAGGCATGGCGCGACCCACACCCCTGTCCGGATTCCCCGAGTGGCTGCCCGACGGCCGAGTCGTCGAGCAGCACGTCCTCGACGTGCTGCGTCGCACGTTCGAGCTGCACGGCTTCGCGGGCATCGAGACACGGGCCGTCGAGCCGCTCGACCAGCTGCTGCGCAAGGGGGAGACCTCCAAGGAGGTCTACGTCCTGCGCCGCCTGCAGGAGGACCCGGACGCCCCCGCGGACCGCGCGGGCCAGCTCGGTCTGCACTTCGACCTCACGGTCCCGTTCGCGCGGTACGTGCTGGAGAACGCCGGTCACCTCGCGTTCCCGTTCCGGCGCTACCAGATCCAGAAGGTCTGGCGCGGTGAGCGCCCCCAGGACGGCCGGTTCCGCGAGTTCGTCCAGGCCGACATCGACGTCGTCGGCGCCGGTGCGCTGCCCTACCACTACGAGGTCGAGCTGCCGCTCGTCATGGCCGACGCGCTCGGCGCGCTGCGCGAGCTCGGCGTCCCGCCGGTGCGCATCCTCGTCAACAACCGCAAGGTCGCCGAGGGCTTCTACCGCGGGCTCGGGCTCGAGGACGTCGAGGCCGTGCTGCGCGGCATCGACAAGCTCGACAAGATCGGCCCCGAGGCCGTCGCCGAGCTCCTCGTCGCCGAGGCGGGCGCGACGCCCGAGCAGGCGGCCGCGTGCCTCGCGCTGGCGGACGTGCGCGGCGAGGACGCGAGCGTCGTCGACCGGGTGCGCGAGCTCGCCGAGCGGCACGGCGCCGCGACCGAGCTCCTCGAGGAGGGGCTCGCCGAGCTCGGTGCGCTCGTCACCGCGGCCGCGCGCCGCGCCCCCGGGGTGCTCGTCGCCGACCTGCGCATCGCCCGTGGGCTCGACTACTACACCGGCTCGGTCTACGAGACGGTGCTCGTCGGCCACGAGGACCTCGGGTCGATCTGCTCCGGCGGCCGGTACGACACCCTCGCGTCCGACGGTGCGACGACCTACCCGGGGGTCGGCCTGTCCATCGGCGTCTCGCGGCTGGTCTCGCGCCTGCTGTCCGCGGGCATCGTGCGCGCCACGCGCCCGGTGCCGACGACCGTCCTCGTCGCCGTGACGAACGAGGAGCTGCGCGACCGTTCCGACGAGGTCGCCGCCGCGCTGCGCTCGCGGGGCATCGCCACCGAGGTGGCCCCGAGCGCCGCGAAGTTCGGCAAGCAGATCCGGCACGCCGACCGCCGCGGCATCCCCTTCGTGTGGTTCCTCGGCGACGACGGTGCCCAGGACGAGGTGAAGGACATTCGCTCCGGGGAGCAGGTGCCCGCCGACGCCGCGAGCTGGACCCCGCCTGCCGAGGACCTGCGGCCCCGCGTCGTCGCCGTCGACTGACGGGACGCGGCCGGCGGGGGAGCCCCGCCGGCCGCGGTAGCCGTTGCACCGGCATCGAACACGTGTTCGAATGGGCGGGTGCGATGGGACGCCCAGAGGACGACCGAGGTCGACGCCGGCGCGCTGCCCGGCCTCGACCTGCGGACCCTGCCCGGGCTCGTGCGCTCCGTGCGGACGCCGGAGTTCGCCGGGGCGACCTTCCACGAGGTGCTGTGCCGCAGCGCCCTCAACCGCGTCCCCGACGCCTCCGCCGTACCGTTCCGGTGGACCGTCAACCCCATGCGGGGGTGCCTGCACGCGTGCGCCTACTGCTTCGCCCGCCCCACGCACGAGTTCCTCGACCTCGGCGCCGGACGGGACTTCGAGACCCAGATCGTCGTCAAGACGAACGTCGCCGAGGTCCTCCACGCCGAGGTGCGTCGGCCCTCGTGGCGCGGTGAGCACGTCGCGCTCGGCACCAACACCGACCCGTACCAGCGTGCCGAGGGGCGCTACCGCCTCATGCCCGGGATCATCGACGCGCTCGCGGGCTCCGGCACCCCGCTGTCCGTCCTCACCAAGGGCACCCTGCTGCGCCGCGACCTGCCCCTGCTCACCGCGGCCGCCGCCGACGTGCCCGTCGCGGTGAGCATCTCCCTGGCGACCGTCGACGAGTCGCTCCAGCAGGTGCTCGAGCCGGGCACGCCGACCCCGCGGGCACGCCTCGAGCTCGTCCGTGCCGTGCGCGACGCGGGCCTCGACTGCGGCGTCCTCGTCGCCCCCGTCCTGCCGTGGCTCACCGACGGCACCGAGCACCTCGACGCCCTGCTGCGCGCGCTCGCGGACGCCGGTGCCACGCACGTCACCGTGCTCGCGCTGCACCTGCGGGGCGCCGTCAAGGCCGTCATGGGGGACTGGCTGCGTGAGCACCGTCCAGAGCTGCTGCCGCGCTACCGCCGGCTCTTCGGCGACCGTGCCTACGTGCCGGCCGAGTACCAGCGGTGGCTCGACGCGCGCATCGGCCCGTTGCTGCGCCGGCACGGGTTCGGCAGCGGGGAGGACCGCGCCGCCTGGCGGGAGCGCGCGGGTGCCGCACGCCCGGCACCGGCGCGTCCCGCGCCGGTGGCGACGCTCTTCTGACGCGGCCGGGGCGCCGCCGTCCACCGGTGTGCCCCACGGTGCGAACCGCCCGGCGCGCGCGACTAGGATCGACGGGCGCCCGCCCGGGACGCGCACCCTCGACGAGAAGGACCCTCCGCCGTGCTCCGCACCCACACCGCCGGCTCGCTGCGAGCCGAGCACATCGGCACCACCGTCACCCTCACGGGCTGGGTGGACCGGCGGCGCGACCACGGCGGCGTGGCGTTCGTCGACCTGCGCGACGCGTCGGGCATCGCCCAGGTCGTCATCCGCGACGAGGCCGTCGCGCACGGGCTGCGTGCGGAGTACGTGCTCCAGGTGACCGGCGAGGTGGGCCGTCGCCCCGAGGGCAACGAGAACCCCAACCTCGCGACCGGCGAGATCGAGGTCGTCGCCCACGAGGTCGTCGTCCTCAACGAGTCCGCACCCCTGCCGTTCCAGGTCTCGGCGTCCGTCGACGAGCCCGTCGGCGAGGAGGCGCGCCTGCGCCACCGCTACCTCGACCTGCGCCGCCAGGGCCCCGCGCACGCCATGCGCCTGCGTGCCCAGGTCAACCGGGCCGCGCGCGCCGTGCTCGACGAGCGCGGCTTCGTCGAGGTCGAGACCCCGACGCTGACCCGCTCGACGCCCGAGGGCGCGCGCGACTTCGTCGTGCCGGCGCGCCTGGCCCCCGGCTCCTGGTACGCGCTGCCGCAGTCGCCCCAGCTCTTCAAGCAGCTGCTCATGGTCGGCGGGCTCGAGAAGTACTACCAGATCGCCCGCTGCTACCGGGACGAGGACTTCCGCGCCGACCGGCAGCCGGAGTTCACGCAGCTCGACGTCGAGGCGAGCTTCGTCGACCAGGACGACGTCATCGAGCTCGCGGAGGCGGTGCTCACCGAGCTGTGGAAGCTCATCGGGCACACCATCGAGACGCCGATCCCGCGCATGACGTACGCCGACGCCATGCGCCGGTACGGCACCGACAAGCCCGACCTGCGCTTCGGCCTCGAGCTCACCGACCTCACGCAGTACTTCGCCGCGACGCCGTTCCGCGTCTTCCAGGCGCCCTACGTCGGGGCCGTCGTGCAGCCCGGCGGCGCGAGCACGCCCCGCCGCGGCTTCGACGCGTGGCAGGAGTGGGCCAAGCAGCGCGGTGCCAAGGGCCTGGCGTACGTCACCGTCGGCGAGGACGGCGAGCTCGGCGGACCCGTCGCGAAGAACATCACGGACGAGGAGCGTGCGGGTCTCGCGGCGGCCGTCGGCGCGCAGCCCGGGGACGCGGTCTTCTTCGCGGCCGGCAAGGAGACCGAGGCGCGGGCGCTGCTCGGCGCCGCGCGTCTCGAGATCGGCCGGCGCGGCGGGCTCATCGACGAGGACGCGTGGTCCTTCGTCTGGGTCGTCGACGCGCCCTTGTTCAAGCCCACGGGCGAGGACGACGACGTCGCCGTCGGCGGCGGCGCCTGGACGGCGGTGCACCACGCGTTCACCTCGCCCACCCCGGAGTGGATCGACCGCTTCGAGGAGGACCCGGGCGCGGCGCTCGCGTACGCCTACGACATCGTGTGCAACGGCAACGAGATCGGCGGCGGCTCGATCCGTATCCACCGTCGCGACGTGCAGCAGCGGGTCTTCGACGTCATGGGCATCGGCGCCGAGGAGGCCCAGGAGAAGTTCGGCTTCCTCCTCGACGCGTTCCAGTTCGGCGCCCCGCCGCACGGCGGGATCGCGTTCGGCTGGGACCGCATCGTCGCGCTGCTCACGCGCTCGGAGTCGATCCGCGAGGTCATCGCGTTCCCGAAGTCCGGCGGCGGCTACGACCCGCTCACCGGTGCGCCCGCGCCGATCTCGCCCGAGCAGCGGCGCGAGACCGGCGTCGACGCCAAGCCGAAGGCACCCGCGGCACCCGTGCAGGCGTGAGCCTCGCTGCGCTGCTGCCCGAGGCGCTGCGCGGGCGTCGCGACGTCCTCGAGCTCGAGGACGTCTGGGCGTCCGCGCGCGTCGTCGCGGCGGACGAGCGCTGCGCGGTCGTCGTGCGGCCCGAGGCGGACGGGGCGGTCG
>JAEXEM010000385.1 GCA_023401045.1 Actinomycetes bacterium | reverse complement strand
GGGGGGGGCCCCCCCCCTTGGGGGGGGGCCCCGCCTCGTCGTCGTACGCCTCGTCGTGGAGCAGACGGGTCAGGATCCGCGCTCAACCATGTCGGCCAGCACCTCGAGGTGCTGGTCGAGGACCCTGTCGAGCGAGAACGACGCCTGCACGACGTCACGCGCGCGCTCGCCGACGGCACGCGCGCCGGGTCGGTCCCGCAGGGCCTCGCGCAGGGCCGCCGACAACGCCGACACGTCCCCCACGGGCACGAACCAGAGCTCGCGGCCGCTCTTGAGGTCGACCGTCGGGAAGTTGTCCTCCCGCGCGGGTGCGACCACGGGGACACCGGCAGCCATGGCCTCGAGCGTCGCGGTCCCCAGGCCGATGCCCTGCTCGTGCGACTCGACGTCCGCCGCCGCGAGGAAGTGGGGCACCGACGTCTTCGGCACGGCACCGACGGACATGACCGCGTCGGTGATGCCCAGCTCGGCCGCGCGCTTCTCGAAGACGTCGTAGTAGACGCGCCCCACGACCGCGAGCTTGGCGTCGGGGAACTCACGGAGGACGTCCGGCATGGCCTCGACGAGCGCGACCCGGTCCCGCAGCGGGATGACGTGCCCGAGCGAGAGGATGAGCGGCGTCGTGTCCTCGATGCCGAGCTGCTGACGCGCCACCGCGCCGTCGCCACCCGCCGTCCAGCCCGGGTCCACCCCGACCGGGATGTACTCGAGATCGCGGTGCGCACCGCCATAGCGCTGCTCCACGTACTCGTCCATGAGGACGTCCATGATGACGACCCGCGGCCGGTAGACCCGCAGCGCGGGGCGCACGAGCAGCGCATCGAGCATGCGGAAGACGCCGTGGTAGTGGGCCTTCGGGTTCTCGAGCCGGGTGTGGACGCTGAGCAGCGCCGGCACCTTCCGGCGCCGGGCGTACAGCCCCGTCGCCCACGTGAGGTCGAAGAACTGGCCGTGCTGGTGGATGACGTCCGGCCGGAAGTCGTCGAGCAGGGCGCTGAGCCTCGACCACAGGCTGGGCCGCGTCGCGAAGGAGATGTCGAAGCTCACGGCGAGGCGGGTCTCCGGCAGGGAGAACGCCGGCAGCCGCACGATCGTCAGCCCGTCACGCTCCTCACGTGCCGGCGCGTCGCCGTACGCCGCAGTGACCACGAGGACCTCGTGACCGCGAGCCGCGTAGCCGCGCGCCAAGGCGTCCGCCAGGTGCGAGCTCCCTCCCACCCGCGGCGGGAAGAAGTTGTTGACGACGACGATCCTCATGCCTCACCTCCCTGCTCGACGGGCACGAACGTCGGCACCCCGTCGTCGTCGAGTGCGACGTGCGCGATGACGCGTGCGGGCACCCCGGCGACGACGGCGCCGGCCGGGACGTCGCGCGTGACGACCGCACCGGCGCCGACGACCGCACCGTCACCGATCGTCACCCCCATGTTGACGACCGCGTTGGCACCGAGGAACACCCGGTCACCGATCGTCACCGGGGCCCTGTCGACGTCCGGATAGCGGCGGCCCGACACGCAGCGTCGCGCGCTGCTGTGGGTGTAGATCTGCACCCCCGAGCTGATGTCGCAGCCGGCTCCGATCGTCAGCCCCCCGGAACCGTCGACGACCGTGAAGGCGCCGATCCACGTGCCCTCACCGATCGACGGCTCGCCGATGACCCAGGCGTGCTCGTGGTACGGGTTGGCGGGAAGGCGACCGGGCTCCCGCGGGGGCATCAGCCGCCGTTCCGGATGAGGTCGGTCATGCCGTCGCGCACGGCGATCGTCGGCTCGAACCCGAGGATCTCCTTCGCGCGGCGCACGTCGGCCGCACGGCGGCTCACGAGGACGTCACGGGGGTTGAAGATCGGCTCGACGTCCGCACCGACCGCGTCGATGAGGATCCGTGCGAGGTCGGCGATGGACGTGTCGATGCCGGTGCCGATGTTGACGGACACGTTGGCCTGCTCGGCCTCGAGCGCGAGGACGGCCGAGCGCGCGATGTCGTGGACGTGGATGAAGTCCATCGACTGCTCGCCCTTGCCGTCGATGATGGGGGCCTCACCCTTGCGCAGACGGTTGACGAAGTGGTTGATGACCGAGGTGTAGTACGCGGTCGTCTTCTGCCCGGGACCGTAGACGTTGAAGAACCGCAGCGCGATCCACGACAGGCCCGCACGGCGCTGGTAGAAGCCGAGGAGGTCCTCGCCGGCGCGCTTCGAGATGCAGTAGGGGGTGAGCGGCGAGAGCTCGTCGTCCTCGTGCATGGGGAGCTTCTTCGGGTCCCCGTACACCGACGCGCTCGACGCGAAAACCAGGCGCTCGACACCGTGGTCCGCGGCGGCCGCGAACACGTTGTGGTTGCCGATCATGTTGATGTCCATCGACTCGTACGGGTCGGACTGGCTCTTGTTGATCGACACCGCGGCGAAGTGGATGACGTGCGAGCACCCCTTCATCGCCTGGTGCACGGCGCCGCCGTACCGGACGTCCTGGTCGATGAGCTCGACGTCGCCCGACTCCGCGAGCGCCGCGACCGCGTCGCGGTCACCACGGAACATGTTGTCGAAGATGCGGACCTTGTAGCCCTTCTCGAGCAGCATCGGGACGACGTGCAGCCCGATGAAGCCGGCGCCGCCGGTGAAGAAGACGGTCTTGTCAGCCATGTGGGTCGTACTCCTTGGGTGGGGGTCGGTCAGGCGCGGCTGGTCGGGGCGGTCACGACGTCGCGCACGGCGGCGGCGACGGTCTCGACCTGGGCGTCGGTGAGGTTCGCGTGCATGGGGATCGCCAGGTGCCGCGCGAAGAGGTCCGCCGAGACCGGCAGGTGCTGCGCACCGCCGTACACCGGCTGGACGTGCGACGCGTAGGTGCCGAAGTTGCACTGGACACCGCGGGCACGCAGCTCCGTCGCGACGACGCCCCGGTTGACGCTCGGGTCGAGCGTGAGCACGTACGACTGCCACGGGTGCTCGCGGTCGTCGAGCTCCGCCGGCAGCGTGACGAGCTCGAGGTCCCCGAGCAGCTCGCGGTACCCGGCGGCCGCGCGGCGGCGGGCCGCGAGCAGCTCGGGCAGCCTGCGGACCTGGACCCGCATCATCGCGGCGGCGACGTCGGAGAGCCGGTAGTTGTAGCCCGCCTCGTCGAACGACGGGATCGGGAGGTCCTGGGCACCCTCGCGCGAGAGCGCCGGTTCGATGCCGTAGGTGTGCAGCTTGCGGGCGTGGTCGGCGAGGTCCTGGCGGTCGGTCGTGAGGGCACCGCCCTCACCGGCCGTGATGCCCTTGCGCCCGTGGAAGCTGAAGGTGGCGACGTCCGCGAGCGATCCGGCGGGCCGCCCCTTGTACGTCGCGCCGGCCGAGCAGGCGGCGTCCTCCATGAGCCACAGACCGTGCCGGTCGGCGATCGCACGGAGCTCGTCGAAGTCGGCGGGCTGACCGAAGACGTCGACGGCGACGATGCCGACCGTCCGGGGGGTGATGGCGGCCTCCACCGCCGCCGGTTCGGCGCTCCAGATGTCAGGGCGCACGTCCGCGAACACCGGCTTGGCACCGGTCCACATCACCGAGTGACCGGTGGCCGGGAACGTGTAGTCACCGACGATGACCTCGTCGCCGGGCCCGGCTCCCAGGACCTCGAGACCGAGGTGGAGGGCCGACCCGCAGTTCGACGTGGCCAGTGCGTGCTGCGTGCCCGCGACGACGGCGAACTCCTGCTCGAAGGCTCGGCACGACGGCCCCGCGCCGGAGAGCCACCCCGACGAGAACACCTCGGCGACCGCCTTGAGCTCCTCGTCACCGACGGTGGGCTGCCCCAGGGGGACGATCTCAACCATGACTTCCTCTCGATGGTGCGTCAGGGACGCGGCACGATCTTGTAGATCTGGTAGGTCGCACCGACCTCCTCCACCGTGTCGACCAGGGCGAGGCACGACTGGTCGAGCGATCGGTCGGCAAGGACGTGGGTGACGGCCTGCTGCTCGTACGGCGCGCACGAGTCGAAGTTCACCCGGATCTGGTCGGCGGCCGGGTTGAAGATCCGCGGCTGCGCCGGGTCGACCGTCCACCCTACGTTGCCGAACCTGTTCCACTCGACTTCGTAGCGGCCGCGCGGGTCGATGACCGACCACGTGTCGGGGTCGGGCGCCGCCTGGAAGGCGTTGAAGCCCCCCACGCCGGTGGCCGTCAGGAGTGACCCGACCCACGCGTCCCCAACACCGACCCAGCGCCCGGGGACCCGCTCGTCCAGGTCCGAGACAACGCGCGCGACCTCGGTCTCGCGCAGATCGTAGACGCCGCGGTACACGGGGTTGACCCACGCCGACAGGGCACCGCTGAGCAGGAGGTAGCACGCCGCGGCCCAGACCACGGCCCGGCGGCTGTAGAGCAGCACGGCGGCCGCCATGACGGCGGCCAGCAGGAACCAGGGCCCCGCGGCCGCCAGCGCCGCCGGCCTGTCGGACAGCACGCGAGAGAGCACGACGTGCGAGACGAGCACGAGCCCTGCGACGCCGACCGCGAGCCACCAGGGCGCGCGTAGGTCGTCGCGGTCGAGCGCGTGCACGACGAGGCCGATGACGACGATCGACACGAGCCCGAGCCCGAGCTGCATGCGCTCCGCCGGGACCCGGTCGAGCAGCATGAGGTGAGCGAGCCGGTCCCAGCCGGGGACGTAGAGGAACGCCATGAACACCGTTCCGCAGGCCGCCGCCGCGAGCAGCGGGACGTCGAGGAAGCGGCGCGTGCGCCAGGCCCGCAGGACGATCCACAGGGCCACGAGCGCGAGGAACCCACCGACCAGCACGAAGGTCGAGGCCTCCGAGCTGTTCGACCGTATGCCGAGGGAGGAGCCGTCACGCAGGGCGAGCGAGAAGACGCCGAGGAACGTCGCCTCCTTGTCGGGGTCCGCGAGGCCCGCCCCGGGTGCCACGAGGCGCTGGCCGGGGTAGACGGTGCCGAGGAAGCCCTCGATGGTCGACCACCTCGTCACGAGGAACACCGCCGTGACGAGTGCGCCGACCGCCCCCCCGACGAGTACCGGCACGACGCGTCGCAGCCGCACCCGGGCCATCTCGCCGGTGTCGCGGCGCAGCACCCAGCCGATCCCGAAGAAGAGCGCGACGTAGGCGGCCGGGATGAGGAACGGCGCGTAGATCCCGAGGGCGGCGGTGATGGTGACGTACGCGCAGACTGCTCCCCACAGCCACCTCGTGCGCGCGGACCGTGCGGCGGTGACCCACACGATCGCTGTCATGACCAGCAGCGCCCAGGTGACCGGCCACAGCGTCTGCGGGATGTACCACCACTGGAAGAACGGCGAGAGGAGGAACGCCGAGCCCGTCATCGCGGCGGCGACCGGCCGGCGTGGCCACAGCGACACGAGGAACATCGACGCCGCCGCGGCGAGGGCCGCACCCGGGAGCCACCACTTGAGAGCGAACGCGTGGTCCAGCGGCAGGACAAGGAAGCCGAGGTTGTGCGGCCGGAAGACCGTCGACCACTCGAGGTAGGGCGTCTCCCAGTTGAGCGACATGTCGACACCGGCCGGCAGCGCGTCGTTGCGCAGCGGCAGGCCCAGCTCGACCTGCGACACGACGTAGACGGTCTGCACCGCCCACTCGTCGGAACGGACCGGCTGGGGGTCGAATGCGATGAGGTCCGGGTCGGCGCCGGTCTCGAACCACTGGCGCATGAAACCGGACGAGGAGCCCGAGAGCCCGAGCGTCGTGAGGACGACGACGACGACGGCGACGGCGACGGGGAAGGCGAGCAGGACGCGCACCCGCGGCAGCCCGTCCGGGCGCGGCTCCACCCACGCGGCGTAGCGTTCCCGCCAGGTGCCGCGCTGTTTTCTGCCATCGACACCGGGGTCGGTCCCGGTCTGCGGAGAGGGCGCCGACGCTGGCGCCTGCTCCAGACGTTCCTCCACCACTACGACCTCTCGTCTCCGGGCTTGCCGCCGAGATCATAGTCGACGGTCGCACGACACCCGTGGGCCGTCCTGGGGCGGGCTGCGTCCCGTGGCGGACCTACACTCAGTCCCGCCGAGCGCAGGGCCGGCGTGTGAACGGGAGGTCTCGGGTGGCTCGCATCGCCGTCGTCGGCAGCGGAATCGTCGGTCTCGCGACCGCGGCGCGCCTCGCACGCCGTGGGGACGACGTCATCGTCCTGGAGAAGGACGACGAGCTCGCCTCGCACCAGACCGGCCGCAACTCCGGTGTCGTGCACTCCGGGATCTACTACCCGCCCGGCAGCCACAAGGCCCGCATGAGCCGCGCCGGCGCCGAGTCGATGCTGCGCTACGCCGCCGAGAACGGCATCGCGCACGAACGCACCGGCAAGCTCATCGTGGCGACGCACGAGTCCCAGCGCGGACGGCTCGCCGCCCTCGCGCAGCGCGCCATGGACAACGGCATCGACGCCGAGCTGCTGTCACCGGCCGCCGCCCGCGAGCGGGAGCCGTACGTGCAGGCCGTCGAGGCACTCCACATCGGCAGCACGGGAATCGTCGACTACCCGGCGGTGTGCCGCAGGCTCGCCGAGGAGGTGCGCGAGCACGGCGGCGAGGTCCGGCTCAGGACAGACGTGCGACGTGCGGTGACCGAGGGTGACCGGGTCCGGGTCGTCACCGGTGACGGGGACGTCGTCGTCGACTCGCTCATCGCTTGCGCGGGTCTGCAGAGCGACCTGCTGGCCCGTCGGTCCGGCCTCGACCCGGACGTGCGGATCGTCCCCTTCCGCGGTGAGTACTTCCACCTCGACGAGAGCGTGGACCACCTGGTCCGGGGTCTCGTCTACCCAGTCCCGGACCCGCGCTTCCCGTTCCTAGGGGTCCACCTCACCCGCTCCGTTCACGGTGGGATCCACGCCGGGCCGAACGCCGTGCTCGCAATGGCACGCGAGGGCTACCGCTGGCGCGACGTCGTGCCCGCCGACGTCCTCGACGCCGTCTCGTGGCCGGGACTCTGGCGGCTGGGCGCACGCAACCTTGTGCCCGGTGCACGCGAGGTGCTCCGTTCGGCGTCGCGGCACCTGTTCGCCCGAAGCCTGGCCGAGCTCGTGCCCGCCGTGCGTACGAAGGACCTGCACCCTGCTCCGGCGGGTGTCCGCGCCCAGGCCCTGCGCCACGACGGCACCCTCGTCGACGACTTCCTGGTCGAGCGGGCGCCGCGGCAGGTCCACGTGCTCAATGCACCGTCCCCGGCCGCCACCGCCGCGTTCGAGATCGCCGCCCACCTCGAGCGTGAGCTGGACCACGCGACGTCGTGACCGTTTCGTCCCGCACGTCGTTGCTCCGAGAAGCGCACGGCTGCACCTACCGTGGCTGCTGTCCATAACGACCGAGGTCTCGGAGCCCCGTCGGTGCCTGCCCACCCCCTGACCGCCGCCGTGCCGCTCGTCGTGGCGCTGCTCCTCGCGGGCTGCACGAGCGCGACGCCGTCGCAGCCCCCGGGGGCGAGTTCGTCTACGCCCGCCCCCGCACCGACGGGCTCGGTGCCCGCTCCGTCCGGCACCGACCTGTCCGGCGCCGGGACGCCCTCGGACGAGAGCACCGAGCGCCCTGACGCCTCCCCCGCCCCGACGCCGGACGAGGTCGAGGTCGTCGTCACCTTCGCAGGATGGAACGCGCCGACGACCGCGGCGGAGGTGGGCGCCTACGTGCCACGCGTCGAGACCGGAGGGCGGTGCACCCTCGTCCTCACGTCCGCCGGCGGCACGCGGGCCGAGGTCGAGTCCGTCGCCGAGCCCGACGCCACGTCGACCAGCTGCGGCCTGCTCAGCGTGCCCGGCGAGCGTCTCGCCGCGGGCACCTGGACCGGCACCGTGACCTACACGTCACCCACCGCCTCAGGCGAGGCCCCCGTCCCGCCGATGGAGATCCCGTGACCCCTTCATCCCGTTCCGGACGCAGGAGCCGGCCGACCTTCTGGGCGCTCGTCGCCGTGCTGAGCACGACGTTCGCCGGCCTGCACGTCGCGGCCGACGCCCCGCCCGCGGCTGCCGCGGACCTCTCGCAGTTCAACCCGGGGCTCATCATCACGGACGCCAACTTCACGGATCACGCGTCGATGTCCACGGCCGACGTGCAAGCGTTCCTCGACCAGAGGGCGCCGAGGTGCGTCCCCGGTGCGGACGGCACCCCCTGCCTGCGCACGGCGACGTTCGACACGACGACACGCACCCCGGACGACCGCTGCCCGGGAGGGTACGTCGGCGCGTCCGGCGAGAGCGCCGCGCAGGTCATCACCAAGGTGGCCCAGGGGTGCGGGATCAGCCCGCGGGTGCTCCTCGTGACGCTCCAGAAGGAGCAGAGCCTCGTGACGGCGACCGGGTCGCAGCTCTACGCCTCGCGCTACCAGAAGGCGATGGGCTTCGCGTGCCCGGACACCGCCCCGTGCGACGTCCGCTACTACGGCTTCCAGAACCAGCTGTACCAGGCCGCGTGGCAGTTCCGGAACTACGCCCTCAACCCCGGGCGCTACGCCCACCGGGCCGGGGTCGTCAACAACGTCCGGTTCCACCCGCGCGCGGAGTGCGGGAGCTCGCCCGTCCTCATCCAGAACCAGGCGACGGCCGGTCTGTACAACTACACCCCGTACCAGCCGAACGCCGCGGCCCTCACGGGCAGCGGCGACTCCTGCTCGTCGTACGGCAACCGCAACTTCTGGAACTTCTACACCGACTGGTTCGGCCGCCCGGACGGACGCGACCCGATCGGCGTGGTGGACTCCGTCACCGCGACGAACGCGGGCGTCACCGTGACCGGCTGGACCCTCGACCCGGACTCGAACGAGTCGACGCAGGTGCACGTCTACGTCGACGGTGTCGGCGTGTCCGCCATGGCCGACGCCCCGAGACCCGACGTGGGTGCCGCCTACGGTCGCGGTGACCTCCACGGGTTCTCCGTGTTCGTCGCCGCTCCACCGGGCACGCGCAACGTCTGCACGTTCGGCATCTCCGCCGGCCTCGGCCCGAACACGCTGCTCGACTGCCGCAACGTCGTCGTGCCCGACTCCCCTCCCATCGGCATGGTGACGTCGATCAGCACGACGGACGACTCGCTCACGGTCCGAGGGTGGGCCATCGACCCGGACACGTCCGAGCGGACGCAAGCGCACGTGTATGTCGACGGTGTCGGCGCCTCCGTCTGGGCGGACGAGTCGTGGCCCGGCCTCGACTCGCTCCACAGGCGCGGTGACGACCACGGGTTCACCCACGCACGAACGGTGGCGCCCGGGCCGCACCAGGTGTGCGCGTTCGCCATCAACACGGCGGCGGGCTCGAACACGCTGCTCGATTGCCGGACGGTCGTCGTCGGTGCCCAGACAGCCCCGATCGGCGTCCTGGACTCGGTGCGCCTCTCCGGCTCCGAGCTGACGGTCGAGGGGTGGACGCTCGACCCGAACACGCTCGGCCGCCCGACCGAAGTCCACATCTACGTCGACGGGGTCGGGGTCTCGATCCTCGGTGACGGGTCCCGGCCCGACGTGGCGACCGTCTTCGGGGCCGACCACCGCCGCGGCTTCAGCCACACGCGGGCCATCGGTCCCGGCCGGCACTCGCTCTGCATCTACGCGATCGACACCACCGGCGGTCCGCCGACGGTCGTCACGTGCCGCACCGTCGACGGACCGGTCAATCAGGCCCCGACCGGCGCCATCGAGTCGGTAGCCGTCTCGGGTGCCGACGTCACGGTCCGCGGCTGGACGTGGGACCCCGACACGACGGACCGGAACCAGGTCCACATCTACGTCGACGGCCAGGGGGTGTCCCTCTGGGCCGACGAGTCCCGCCCGGACGTGGCGGCGGCGCACGGCACGGGGCCCAGCCGCGGGTACACGCACACGCGCACGCTCCCGCCGGGGCCGCACCAGGTCTGCGTCTTCTCCATCGACACGGGCACCGGCCCCAGCACCCTGCTCGGCTGCCGCTCGTTCGTCACCGGCTGACCGGGTCGTCCGGACGGCGGGCACCGAGCCCCGCGGCAACGTGCCACGGGGCTCGGT